>JAGQQS010000616.1 GCA_020426105.1 Planctomycetaceae bacterium | reverse complement strand
ACACGCTGAACTGCCTTCGCAGATTGTTCCTGCTGAACTGCACGTTGTCTTTGGGGACGATGACAGGCCTGAGGAAGTTGCAACACCTTCCACACCTCCGGTGACCGGATTTGGAACTTCTGCGGCAAATGCCGATGCGGCATTCAGTGCCTCAACACCAACTGAGTTTGACGCGGTGATGGCTGAGTTGCCTTTAGCCGACTGGTGGGTAAAATCCTCGGGCTCCCGGAATTCGGTCTCTGACACGCTGCATTCCGCTGTTGCCGTCCCAGCCAGCCGCGGGGGGGCGACTCGCAACCGTCCGGAAGCAGACCGCAGTGGAATTCTGAATTGAAAGTGCCCGGATTGTGCCGCCGCGTGCGTTTTGCGAATCGTTGTTGCCCGACAGCATCGCGCTCGACGATTCCGAAGCGCATCATCTGCAGCATGTGCTGCGATTGAAGCCGGGAGACCAGGTCTGTCTGTTTGATGGGTGTGGGACGGAGGCGGATGCTGTCATCACGCGGATCAGCCGTCGGGAAGTATTCTGTGCGGTCAGTGACCGCCGAAAGTCGCCGCCTGCGGCTTTCGGTCGATTGACCGTGCTTGCGTCCCCGCCAAAAGCAGATCGGCTGAAGTGGATGATCGAAAAACTGACGGAGATCGGCGTTGAAAGACTCATTCTCTTACAGACCGAACGCACTATCGTCACTCCGGGTGAATCCCGTATCGAAAAGCTTCGCAGCAGTGTTGTAAGCGCATGCAAACAGTGTCGACGAAATGACCTGATGCAGCTATCACCGCTGCAGACCATGACATCCGTCCTGGCGGACCTGCACTCAGAACGCCTGCAGGGAGAGCTCTGGATTGCACATCCCGGAACCGAACCTGAATTTCAGTCAAATGTCGTGTCCCCCACCGTTCAACCTCGTTTTCTATTAATTGGGCCGGAAGGCGGATTTACGAACGATGAGTTTCAGGCGGCCATCAAAGCGGGCGCTCGTGTTGCTGCCTGGCCAAACACGGTGCTCCGGATAGAAACAGCGGCCATTGTGTTTGCAGCCCGGTTGCTCGCAGGTCCATTGAAAACGACGTCTCTGCCACCCGCTGAGTAGTTTCGTGACTGGCGAGATGAATTCGCGTGATTCCCTGCAGGAAAACTCGTCGCGGGAAACAACACGCTTCATCC
Source organism: Planctomycetaceae bacterium (assembly GCA_020426105.1). Classification (GTDB taxonomy): domain Bacteria; phylum Planctomycetota; class Planctomycetia; order Planctomycetales; family Planctomycetaceae; genus SXXK01. The sequence goes on along the minus strand of JAGQQS010000616.1, from coordinate 1,747 downwards.
GCTCCTGAACGATTGCTGCGGCTACGGCGTTATGGCCGAAATCACCTGTTTGGTTGCCTTCTCGCGGTTGTCCAGTCGGCGATAGATTGGCAGATGGCGATAATAAACCTCGAGCGTCAGAATACTCAACGCTGTTTGATACAAACGGCCGCCGCTGTTCCCGTGTGGGTCCGTGACGTCCCAGCTTCCAGTTCCCGGGCCCGCCTTATGCTGCGTCGCAACCAGTTGTTCGCGCATCTGCTGATTCCATTGATCCCACAATTCTCCGTCCCAATGGTACAGTACCTGAGTCGCATAGTAATTGAAGTAGATGTCGTTATCGCTCGGGCCGATCGTCGAGAGATACTCGACCCCCTTTCTTAGTTGCGGCTTCTCATGCCGCCACCCCAGATACATGCGGCACAACAAACCGACGGCGGTCGTCGTGGCGCGTCGTACTTCGGGCCGCGTATATCCGTAGTACACTCCGTCCTCGGCTTCGACAGAATTCAGGAACCTCTTCGCATCACTGAATGTATCTGATTTCACGGAAATGCCGCCGGCTTTTGCGCTTTGAAGTGCCATCACCTGCCAGCCCACCACGGACGTATCGCCGCGCATCTCGCGCGGCTGATAACGCCAGCCTCCATCACGGCCCTGAGATTTTTCAATAAACCGCGTCGCTTCCACGGCGAGGCGCCGCAGCTCGCGATCTCCGGGTACCATGGCAGACGCTTCACACAGGCAGATTGTCGCCAGTCCCTGCACGTACATGCCGGAATTACCCTGATAAAGCCCGCGCATATCTGCTCCGGACGCGGATCGGACGCCGCTCTGTTCAAGCCATGCAACGCCGTCTGCCACGGTCTTCTGGTACGGACCGGGTGCCACATGCGTGTGGCCTCCTCCGAGCATACAAAGCAAGGCCAACGATGTGGCGCCGACGTCCGTTGTCGTCAGGCGGCCAGGCGTACCTGCGTCGCCGACTTCGCTGAAGCTCCATGATCCGTTAGTGCGTTGGATTGACTGCAGCCATTTCAGCCCCAGATTGACAGAATTCTCACTTTCCACGGTTCCGCCAAATTTTTTCACAGCAGCGCGTCGACCGGCTTCAGAACGACCGCCGAATTCTCCCTGCAAGGCCGACACGTCATTTTCAATCGAAAGATCTTCAAGCGGCAGACGCAGTTCTCTGTCGTCCGTCGATTCAAACAGATCACGTCGTGTGCCGTTGTCCAGCTCTGCAATCATCTGCATCACAGTGCTGTTGACATGCTTATCTTTCAATTCTTCCGGCTGCACAATAGCCAGCACTTCGATCGGATCTTCCAGGACAACATCTTCTGCGCGACCACTGATAATGGAGAACACGGCATCTCTGGAATCCATCGGGATCAGCCACAACAACATGAGCAGCGCGATGATCACATGAAGCACAAAACTGGTCAGAGCCGTGGTCAATTCCTGTCTGCGTCGTTTGACAAAATCAGGCAGTGTCCTTTGCAGAAAGTGCCACGTCACGACCCTCGCACGCTCAACGGTCGCCGCCCATGCCGGAAGAGGACGTCGCTTTGCGCGACGGCGACTGTTCACGCTCTGTAACACGGAGGTCTGAGGGGCCGTAAAATTCTGCGCAGGGGGAGCGGAAACGGGCGTCCTGCGAGGCGCTGCGTGCGGAGATTGATGCTGCTTTCGTCCCCGAGGATCGTCTGTCATTGTCAGTCGTCGTCCGATCTGCTGAGAAGCTTCTGTCGGAATTCCGAGAGGA
>JAGQQS010000615.1 GCA_020426105.1 Planctomycetaceae bacterium | reverse complement strand
GTTCACGGTTGTGAGTCAGTGGGAAAATTGGCGAGAGGTATGCGTCAGCTTGCCGGTACAAAACGAAGGATCCGCGGGCTCACGCCCAATGACAGCAATTGTCACGGTTCAGTCCCTCAACCTTATATCATCTCCAGTCGCGTGAATTTCAACACTGGTCAATATAAATGAGACGATTTGCGGACGGAAATCACCTTTTTGCATCACCATTCAGACAATACGTAAATCGCGACAGGTTTGTTCGTAGCTGGCTTCGAGGTCAAGCGGGATTGCAAGGTCGTCGCTCAGCCAGAGTGGCAACACGGGCAAGGCACACCCAACGGCGAGCGGATGATTCCAGGATTCCAGCCAGCGTTTTAAGCCGTGTGGCCGCCAGCAGGAAGATACAGCGTAGATCGATTGATGATTGCCCTTGAGCGACTCAGGCTTTTCACCAATCCATTCCAGCATCTCGTTGTAGAGATTGAAATCACGGATCGTGACAAGATCCACCATGACAACCGATACGTGCTTTCGTAACAGTTCCGCGCATTTGGCGACAAACTGACGACGACTTTCCGGACGATCCTTATTGCCCGGGCTGATGATTTCGATCGCCGCAACAAGTTGTCGGGCTCGCTGAGTGTCGTAGATTCGGACTTCGTATTCGTCGAAGTCCGCCATCTCAGTTTCTATAGCGGACGTTGGTTTTGCCGGTGCCCAGATGGCTGTCGCAACTCCTCCAGAATCCAAATCATGCCCGATGCTGCGATCGCCAACATTGTAGGTGGCAATATCAACCTCAGCCTGCGATGCTAAATGTACGCGCGGCGCGGCAACGTATTGTGACGGCAACAATTTTCCGAGATGCTGCACGATCACCATCGGCCAGCCGCCGTGGACTTCTTCCCATGACGCTTGTTGATTAAGCGGTGATCGAAAATGGTCTCGGAGCGGCATGGCGATTTCCTGTAGATTTTCCCAAATTCTAACATTCTCTCGCAGAACCCACCAACAGTAGATTCTCAGTACACAAGTGTTTTGCCTTGTTTTTGCAGCGATTTCATGTTGAACTAATTCAACACGGAACGGCTGGCCCGGTGGACCGACACACCATTTTTTGGGGGTGCTGCACCTGACCCGTCGCACCGCTGTGGCCCAGGCGATGGGAACGCCCTGCCCGCAACGCTGTGAAGCATTTATACATGACAGAAACCGGGAAGAACCCCTAAATCCCACCGGATCCACCTCGGATGAATACAAATCGTCACATATGGCTGCCGCTGTTCGTGCTGCTGGCCAGCCGATGGCTGCCCCATGTCGCGTTCGCACAGCAGCCGCTGGATTTCAACCGCGACATCCGTCCGATCCTGTCCGAAAACTGCTTCTATTGCCACGGTCAGGACAGCAATAAGCGGCAGGCCGATCTGCGGCTCGATCAACGCGATGCCGCGATTAACGCCGGCGCTATCGTGCCCAACGACACCGAGGCCAGCGCGATAATTCAGAGGATCAACGCCGACAATCCTGATGAACTCATGCCACCCGTGAAATCAAACCGTCGTCTTTCAGTTGCACAAAAAGCATTGCTGGAAAGATGGATTGCCGAAGGCGCCACGTATCAGAACCACTGGGCCTTCGAAACGCCCGTGCGTCCCCCGGAACCGCAGGTCAACATGCAAGGCTGGGTGCGGAATCCGATCGACCGCTTCGTGCTCCATAAGCTGGAGCAGGAAGGATTACACCCGTCGCCGGAAGCAGACCGCGCCACATTGATTCGCCGCCTGTCGATTGATCTTGTCGGACTGCCACCAACGCCCGCTGAAGTCGATGCCTTCGTGCAGAATACAAATCCCGATGCTTACGAGGCGTTGGTCGATCGACTGCTCGCAAGTCCGCACTATGGCGAACGCATGGCATTGAGCTGGCTCGATGCGGCACGCTACGCAGACAGCAATGGATTTCAGCAGGACGGCGACACATGGCAATGGATTTGGCGTGACTGGGTCGTAAAGGCTCTGAATCAAGATCTGCCATTTGACAAGTTTACAATCTGGCAACTCGCAGGCGACCTGCTTCCGGATGCCACTGTAGAGCAGAAGATCGCCAGCGCGTTTAACAGAAATCATCTGCTCAACGGCGAAGGCGGGGCGATTGCGGAAGAACAACGCTGGGTCGGATTGTTTGACCGCATGGAAACGACGAGCACCACATGGCTCGGCCTGACCATGAATTGCGCTCAATGCCATGATCATAAGTATGATCCCATGACGCAGCGCGACTACTACAGTATGCTGGACGCGTTCAATCGTGTGCCGGAATCCGGTACCCCGCAGTATTTTTCGAAACGTATTCGCGTTGGTGCCCCGTTCCTCGAACTGCCCACGGAAGAGAATAAAACTCAGATTGCCGATTTTGAATCGCGCATCGCAACGGCAGATGCCCAGATTGCGAAACTCACCGACGCAGAGTTTGATCGCAGGAAAGCGGCAGTCCTCGCAAATGATGAAACGATCGCAAAAGAGCTTCCCGATTCATTGTTGACGCTGCTGGGAAGACCCGTCGCCGAACGTTCGGACGAAGAACAGAAGACGGTGGACGCTGAACTTCGCAAACATTTCGATGAGAAAGTAAAACCAACCCTGAAAGAGAAGTTCCCCGAAATTCAGCAACGAGAGGATCTGGCAAAACAACTTGCCGCCTACAAAGGCGATCAAATCCCGCGGGTGATGATTATGAGCGACGACAAACCGCGAGAGACCAGCATCCTGTCTCGTGGAGAGTACTTAAATCCAACGGAGAAAGTTTCGTTTGCAACGCCCGCGTTTCTGCCACCTCAAACTGCCGACGCCCCGAAAAACCGGCTGGGATTTGCGCAATGGCTGATGGCTCCTGAGAATCCACTCACCGCACGCGTACAGGTCAATCGTTTCTGGCAGCATTATTTTGGCACAGGAATTATCAAGACCGCCGAAGACTTCGGCGTTCAGAGTGAATATCCCATTCACAAAGAACTTCTGGACTGGCTGGCAGTGGACTTTCGTGACAGCGGCTGGAGCATGAAACATCTGCATCGTTTGATCGTAACAAGTGCCACGTACCGACAATCCAGCAAAGTGACGCCGGAACTGCTGAACCGTGACAGCGAAAATCGATTGTATGCTCGCGCGAGTCGATTCCGGATGCCATCCATGGTCTTGCGCGACTGGGCACTCGCGGCCAGCGGGTTGTTGAATGATAAGATCGGTGGGGCTCCCGTGTATCCCTATCAGCCGGGCGATATCTGGGAAGCGTTGGCGATCACCAAAGAGCGCGACTTCACATATCCGGCCTCGTTTGGCCCCGACCTGTATCGTCGCAGCATCTACACATTCTGGCGCAGAACAGTGAGTCCGGCGAATATGTTTGACACGGCGAATCGGCAGACATGCCGCGTGCGTCAAAGTCCAACCAGCACGCCATTGCATGCCCTCACGACACTCAATGATCCGACGTGGGTCGAAGCCGCACGAGTCCTTGCAGAAAAAGCGATGCAGTCCAGCACGGATCGGAATGAGCAACTGAGACACGCGGCTCGGCGCGTCTTGTCTCGAAATATCACCGACCGGGAACTCACTCGCCTGCAGGAAGCCTTTGCCAAACAGCACGCTATTTTTTCCGCTGACCTGCCCGCCACACAGCAATTTCTTGCAGCAGGTGAAGCACCGCGCGATGAATCACTTGATCCCGCCGATCATGCGGCCATGACGGTTGTGTGCCTGACGATTCTGAATCTGGATGAGTCACTGACCCGCGAGTAAATCCTTTCTGCCGGAAAGGATTTTTCGCTGCAAGGCGATATGCACCTCAACACCGCCATGCGATCAAATGGTGCGAAGCATTTGTCGTCGAGTTTTCAGCAGCTCAGTTCGAAGTCCCTTCTCTCCCTTTCGGGTTGTTGATTTAGTTGTTTAACGGCAAGCCGCAGGCGACGTTGCCCTGGTTCGCCTACGCCTGCGGCTCGCCGTTAAACGAAAATACCCTATACAGTAGGTTTTCTGGGGGGGGCGCGGCTTCGCCACGACCCCCCCGGCTAATGGCCGAGATCCC
>JAGQQS010000614.1:629-3389 GCA_020426105.1 Planctomycetaceae bacterium | reverse complement strand
GGCGGCACTGGATGGATATTTGGCGTTACAGTGACTGGTGGGGCCTGGGCGCAGAAGTTCGCAATTCGCAAAAACATATCTGGCACTGGCGCGACTGGATTATCGAGTCGCTCAACAATGATAAGGCCTATGACCAGATGCTGCGTGAGATGCTGGCGGCTGATGAATTGTATCCCAACGATCCCGATCGCCTCCGAGCCACTGGTTTTTTGGCACGCCAGTATTTTAAATTCAATCGCACCAGCTGGATGGATGAAACAATTCAGCACACGTCAAAGGCGATGCTTGGGTTAACGTTCAATTGCGCAAAATGCCATGATCACAAGTACGACCCGATTTCTCAACGCGATTATTATCGGATGCGGGCGTTCTTTGAGCCGTATCAGATTCGTACTGATATGGTCGGGAGCGAAGTTGATTTTGAAAAGGACGGTATTCCCCGATCTTTCGACTGCAATCCGGATGCTGCAACTTACGTCCATATTCGTGGCGACGATCGGAATCCCGACAAGGAGCACATTATCCATCCCGGAGTTCCTGCATTCCTGAACTTCACAGAACTTAAGATTAGCCCGGTCGGATTGCCGCTTGAAGCCTGGAATCCAGGACTGCGTCAGGAAGTCGTCGAGGCATGGCTGCAGACGGCGTCGCGAAGAATTGCAGAAAGTCAGAAACTCCTGCAGACGGCTCAGAATAAGTTTGAAGAATCCACACTGGCCGCTGCATCGAACGGCGGAGCGCCTCCAAATTCAGATAAGTCATTGCAAACTGCCAACGGAGGGGACAATGTGTTGTCCGTCGAACGCGCTTTATTGCAGCGTAACCTCGCGGAAGCCACCCTCAGGAAGGCAGAAGCTGAACTGGAATCGATTAAAGCCCGATCGGCGGCGGATCGCGCTACCGCAGAATCCTCGTCTTCTCCGCGGATGCGGGAGTTGATCGTGGCTGCGGCCAGATCTGAACGAGTCGTCGCCGCGCTGGCCGCCGAAGAGACCATGTTCCGGCGGGAACTGGATCTGCTGCAGTCGCCTGCCGAAAAGCGTGCTGCCGCGGAAAAGAAACTCGCCGAAGCGCAGCAGTCGCTGCAGGAGGCACGGACGACGATTGATCGTCCGAGCGATTCATACACTCCTCTGATCGGTTCCTTAAAAACTCTGGAAAACAATCTGGAAACAGAAGAGTCGCGGCGCAAACCATTTCCCCGGACCAGTACCGGACGACGCTCGGCTTTGGCTGGCTGGATTACTCATCCCAATAATCCATTGACGGCCCGCGTGGCCGTGAATCATATCTGGGCACGACACTTTGGCGCTCCACTTGTTCCGACGGTTTTTGATCTGGGACGTAAAGGCATTCCACCGACGCATCCGGAATTACTTGACTGGCTGGCTGTCGAGTTCATTGAACATGGCTGGAGCATGAAGCACATCCATCGATTGATCGTAACGTCACAAACCTGGCGCATGACATCAACGTCTGCGAGTGCCTCTGCCGCCAATCTGACGCGCGACAACGAAAATCGCTACTACTGGCGAGCGAATCCGATGCGTATGGAGGCACAGGTGGTGCGTGACAGCATGCTGCATCTGGCTGGCGATCTGGATCTGACCATTGGGGGGCCGTCCGTTCCGGTAACAGACGATAGTTCGCGACGCAGGAGTCTGTACTACGTGCACTCACACAACGAACACCAGAAATTTCTTTCGATGTTTGATGACGCAAGTGTACTGGAGTGCTACCGGCGTGCTGATAGTATTGTGCCGCAGCAGGCGCTGGCACTGGAAAACAGTGAACTGGCCAGTCGCCTGGCCCTCAGGATTGCCGCACGGATTGCTGACAACTCCGCCGCGGGGAGCGATGAAGATTTCGTCCGCGCCGCGTTTCAAACCGTTCTTTCAGCGGATGCAACTGTAGAGGAAGCTGCGGCATCCGTGAAGGCGATGCAGGAGTTTCGTCAGCTCACGCCTGAATCCTCAGACGCAGATGCGCGGGCTCGAACGATGCTGATTCATGCACTCATCAACCATAATGATTTTGTGACCATTCGATAGCCGGAGTCTAAGTGTGATCAATTCCGTAACAGCCATACTGAGTCTGATGTTTGGGCTGACAGCGTTGTCATTGTCAGCCAGCGCGGAAGACTGGCCATGGTTTCTGGGGCAACGGCATACGGGCGTGTCCGGTGAACAACTTCAGCTGGACTGGACGACTGAGGCTCCTCCGGTCATCTGGAAGGCGGCAATTGGTACCGGATACAGCGCACCATCGGTGCTGGGAGACCGCGTGGTCGTTCACCACCGCGAAGGAAATCGGGAAATCGTCTCCTGCCGCGACGTCACGACCGGCAAGGAAATCTGGGCGCATGCATACCCGACAACGTACGAGGATCCATATGGGTATAACAATGGGCCGCGATGTTCACCCGTATTAACGAAAGAGCGATGCTTCACACTGGGCGCCGAAGGGATCCTGGCGTGTACTTCCATGAAAGATGGAAAACCTGTCTGGGAAACCGACCTGCGTGCGAAATTTACCTTACCGGATGCATTCTTTGGGGTCGGCTGTTCACCCATTCTGGATGAGGACCGATTGATTGTGCTGGTCGGTGGCCAACCCAATTCCGGGGTCGTAGCGTTTGATGTCCACACCGGTAATATTCTGTGGCAGGCGGTGGGAAAGGAGACGTGGGATGGAGCCGAGACGGATCAGGCGGGACGGAAGCATGAATGGTCAGACGATGAAATGCTGGTCAGTTACTCA
>JAGQQS010000614.1:0-417 GCA_020426105.1 Planctomycetaceae bacterium | reverse complement strand
CAGCGATGGAAAACACTTCCGCGAGATCTGGCGTGATCGAAAGAACATGCTGGCACATTGGTCAACACCGATTCATGTCGATGGCTGCATTTATGGCTTCAGCGGGCGCCACGAAAACGAAGGTGAACTCCGCTGCATCAGCGTCAAAGACGGCAGCTTGTTGTGGCAGACAACCGGCTATGAAGGTGATTTGAAAAACCTCAACCGCGACAGAACCACCGGGCACATCATCGACACGACAACGGGGAAAGAAATTCCGTACCCATTTTACGGGCGGGGTTCATTGATTCAGGTGGGAAAGCGATTCATCGTGTTGGGAGAACGCGGCACGATATCACTGGTGGATGTTGATCAGGAACAGTTCAGAGAGCATGGCCGATTCGCGCTGGACGAAATCATGTACCCGGCCTGGGCGGC
>JAGQQS010000613.1 GCA_020426105.1 Planctomycetaceae bacterium | reverse complement strand
CGCAGATGTTGTCAAACGCATGTTGCCAAACGCATGGCACCCGTTGTTTTGTCGTACGGGCTTCGAACCGGGAAACTACTGGTTCCTCAACGATTCGCCGAGTCCCGATGGCGCTTAGGAATTCGCAGTCGTTCGCCCCATTCATCTGCGAACGAGTCCTGTGCTGCAACGTCAATTTCCGGGTTGATGTGAGGTTCGCTATCGAGAGAGGCGCCGCCTACAAAGTCACAATTGAATAAAAAAGAGAAATTTCAGCGCAACTCTGCGGAACTGGATTCACTTATGTGTGTGAGTTGTCGGGAATGACCTGACAACAAAGAAGTTCCAACTCAATTTGTTCAGGGGAAATTCAGATGAAAAAGTTGACTGCTGTTTGCTCAATGTTTGCCGCTGTAGCTGCTGCCGGATTCAATTCGGGTTCTGCACAAGCCTGCGATCACTACCGACGTGTTGTCTACTCTCAGCCCCACCATGTCGTTTATTCGACTCCGGTTGTGCACTCGCCGCCTGTGGTCCATTCTGCTCCGGTGGTGCGAACCACGACTGTGGTGAGCAAGCCGATTGTCACAACCACCGTGACAAAGCAGGAGGTTATCGAAATTGTGGAAAAACTGCCTGAGATTCAGCAGGGGGCAGTCGTTCGGGCAAAAGTGCGATTCGCAGGGCAGTCCGCCGGCGAAGTCACCGTTAAGGCCGGCAACCTGGAAATGCAGTGCGAAATTCTTGATTGGTCGGCCAATCTGGTGACCTTTCGGATGCCCCGGATTGACATCGTCACCGATGCGGAATGCACCGTGCAGGTCTTTACCGCAGACGGGAGTGTCGTGAAGTCCGTCAAAGGACTGCTGACGACCCCGGCAGACTTCGAAATTGAACGGCCTGCCACCACGCTGGCTCAGCAGGCATCGGACCTGCCAGCTCAATAACGGTTCGGTGGGCACTCTTTAAAGAACCTGACCATGCCGGTCGGTAGTCAGGCGATGATCATGCGCCTGACTGCTTACCGGCTCTTCTTTTGTCCAGGGTCTCATCGTGTGTTGCTGCGCGGCGCTCATCTGCTATGTCTGAATAGTCTCAATTTGGGGACTCATTCAAAAAACACGCAACATCACGGGTCGATTCACAGAAAACCAGAAACACCATTTTCGGAGCAGGCCCGCTGCTTTTGTTCACTAAAGTTGTCCTGAAGACGTGTTGTTTTTTCCTCAATCCAGGCTGACGACCAATCTCTGGAAGAGTCTGAATGGTGGCGCGGATAGTTCTGCAAAGTCATTCCTGACGACGAGGGCGGGCAGACATCGACGTCTACGGAAAAATCCGGATCTCGCCATGAAATCTGTCTTTTCTGCCATTGTCCTGCTCATCCTGCCGCTCACAGGTTTCGCCGTCGAATCTGGTGATGAGCTCGACCAGGAGGTAATCGCCATCTTCAAACAAAAATGTACGGTGTGTCATGACGATCGCCCCGGGGACAGCGGTGGCACGGTACAAAACCTGCTCGATCTTAAGGCCATCTCCCACGGCGAGGCCGGATACATCGACGAATCAGAGCCGGGCGACTCCTATCTGGCCACAATCATCCGAGAAGATCAAATGCCACTGCCGAAGTGGAAGGATGACATTATATGGGCCGGACCATTGAGTGCAGCTCAGAAGGCAACAGTCCTGAAATGGATTGAACGCGGCGGGGCCAGCGAATCGTTTACAGGCAAAGCTCGCGAAGATCGCCAAGACATCTCCGAGCAACAGATTACTGAGACAATTGCAGATGATCTTTTGGCGCTGGACGGAGCAACTCTGAAGAATGCCCGATATCTGACACTGACCAATCTGCACAATCGCGACACTGTTTCGAAAGAGGAACTGGATCTATATCGCGAGGGGATGGTCAAAATGCTGAACAGCGTCTCACGTTCCAGTGATGTCCTGGGTATGCCAGACGCACCTGCGGTCAATCGGGTGGTTGCTGTTGACCGCGATGCCACCATTTATCGATTTGACCTGCGGGACATTGGGTGGGAATCAGGTGACTGGGAGCGCATCATTCGCCACTATCCTTATGGACTGATTCATCGTGACGGGGCTGGCAAGTCAATTGGTTCGTTAACGGACAGCAGCTTTCCGCTGGCACGAGCCGACTGGTTTGTATTTGCTGTATCTCAGGCCCCGCTCTACCACGAACTTTTGGGAATTGGCAGCTCACTCAGTGAACTTGAAATGAAGCTTGGTATCGACCGGCTGCAGAATATCCGCGAGTTCAAGGTCGCCCGGGCAGCCTTTGCGAATTCCCGGGTATCGGTTAACAATCGACTTGTCGAACGCCATTTCTTTACCGGCGGCTACTACCACATCAGCTACGACTGTTTCGCCAACACAGGACGATCGAATTTCTTTGAGTTTCCGCTTGGTCCTGACAAGACGTTTGATACGGAATTCTCCTTTGAGTTCGATGGCGGAGAAGTAATTTATTCCCTGCCCAATGGTTTCCAGGCGTACGTTCTGGCAACTTCGCAGGGCAAGCGACTAAGCATTGCACCATCAGCCGTGGTGCATGATGATTCGATGCCGGCCGGGGCCATTCTGAATGGCATCAGTTGTATTTCCTGTCATTACAAGGGGACTAAGCCGGAGAATCCCGAGCAGGCCAAACGCCTCGACCAGCTGCGTGAGATGGCTCTGAGTAATCCGCGGCGTTTCAAGGCTCAGGACCGCGAGCGGATCGATCAGCTCTATCCCGGAGCGGAACGATTTGGTGAACTCCTGGAGGCGGATCGCGAGTCCTGGCTTAGTGCGCTGCAAAAGGCGGGGATCACCAGCATCGGGCCTCAGGAGCCTGTACGAGCATTGTTCGACAGCTTCACCCGCAACCTGGATCTGGAAACAGCGGCGGCAGAATTCGGGCTGAGCGTCGCGGCGTTCGAGGAGAAACTGAACACCGAAAGTGAAACTCGTCAACTGGTCACACGTCTTCGGGTTCAGGGTGTTCAGCGGCAGTTGTTCGTCGAAGAGTTCCGAAAAATTGCAGAGCTGTCGGGTCTGGGTGAGCCACGCGAGTTTGAACTGCTGAAGGTTCCGTACTTTGGACACGATCCGGAAGCTCCGGCTGATTCTGCTCAGACTTCCGCACAGGCTCCGACGACAACAGCAGCGGCCGAGACTCAGCTTTTGCGGACTTCGAATCGGCCGGCTTCCATGACTGTATCGATGGGTGAGCTTGCAGACCGCAAGACATTTTTCAACGACGAAACAATTCCTTGCCGAATCAAGGCAAACGAAGATTGCTTCGTGACTATTCTGGGCATCGATCCGAACGGTGAAGTAAGTTGTCTGCTGCCAAACAAATGGAAGCACGAGACTGACGGCAGCCAGTGGTGGTCGCCTTTGAAACTCAAAGCGAACCAGACTCTGGAAATTACTCCGACGACCGTTGGTTTTGAACTGTTTGCCCAGGCGCCTCATGGCGTGACGACTCTGCGTGTGATCGTCACACGAAGCGGCCCGCTCAAAATGAAACTGGACGATCGCGTCAAAGCAGATCTAAGTTCGAAAGGCATTCCTTCGCTGGGATTCGCCAGCGCTAAAGGAATCGGTGCCCGTCCCGCTGCATCAAATCAATCTGTCACAAATCCCGATCGGCCTGCGATTCCCGGCAATTTACTGGCCCGCCCCCTCTCGGAAACCTTCGCCCCGAACGACTGGGCAACGGCAGAGTGGACGTTCTTTACGAAGTCCGGCTCACAGTGAAGTTGATCCATACGAAGTCACGAGTTTCCTGTTTTGCGTCCTGGATGATGTGGGGTAAGGGAAACAGAAATGTCGTCGTTATATCGATATCTGAGAGCCGGATCGTTCGGCTTTAGGTTGCTGATGAATTGTCAAATGTTGAATCCACATGCGTCTTCGGGGCAGGCACTCGCAACGGAATCAAGGCGTGGTATCCGTTTAACGTGAAGAAATCCCGCATCAGTCAGCTCGGAGACAAAACAAGGAGTGACACATGCTGATACGTGCTCTGCTTTTCAGATTCGGATTCCTTCGGGCGAAGATGCAAAGCTATGGGATTGCGAAACCGGAGAGGAACTTTATTACTGGAAAGAAGCGGGAGTGAAGGCCGCGGTTGCACCAGACGGAAGTTACGTTGTCACCTCCGGAAGCGGTCAGGCTTCCGCGTACGCAACCAGGGGCCAAAGCCTGGCACCAATCTGGCGGACCAAACTGAATTGTTTTCTTAATGCCGCGCCACATTTTTCCAT
>JAGQQS010000612.1 GCA_020426105.1 Planctomycetaceae bacterium | reverse complement strand
GAGCGAGTCACCCTCATCGCCGAACGGGATTCTTTGCTGGCGGCCGTACGGGAGTTGCAGTCTGCCCTCCAGGATGCTCGTGAAGATATTGCAGAAGCCAACCGGTTGAAGCAGGAAGCGGCGGTGGTTGAACAACGTCTGGAACAGGCATATCAGAATTGCGAAGAACGCAGTCAGCTTTTGCAGACGAGCGACTCAAAGCTCGCGATTCTGAACGAACAGCTGGAGGCGTTGCAGGCTGAATTGGCTGCCTGTCAGCAGGAGCGGGACCAGCTTCTGACGACACTCGCCGCGCGGGACGAGTCCTCCGTCACTGAGCTGCTGCCGCTGAAGGCCGGGGAAGATGCGAATGCCGCGTTTGAAACTCTCTCACGTGAACTCGACCAGCGGGCGGAACTGCTTGACCGCCGCGACGTGGAAGTTTCTGAACGATTACGAAAACTTGAGCAGTCCGAAAACGACATCGAATCTCAGCGTCGGCAGCTGCTGGAAGCACGGCAGCAGCTCGAGCAGGCCCGAGCCGAAATTCAGGTAGCGATGCGGCAGCGACCCGAATCGGATTCTCGCTCATCGGCTGCTGCTCACGAAGAACCTGATAACTCTCCAAAAACGATCGACAGCCGTTTGGATGCTGATCCTTCCCGCGATGCCGATGCTGACAGCTGTCTCGACCCGCTGGGTGTCAAAACTGCCGTCTCCGGTCCTGCCACTTTGCTGCGATCGGAGCTCGCCGGGCTCTTTGGGTTGCCGCGTGAGCCAGCTGAACCCGTCGTGCCCGCTCCGCCATCATGTTTCGACGACATGGATTCGTCGGAGCCCACGGGCGGAAACCAGTCGGTCGTTTTCCGCTTCGGCGCCGATACTCCTAAACTTGCCGAGACTGATAATTTTTCCGGCGGCGAACACGATACTGAGCCTGCCCGAGAAGAAAATTCTGACGATTTTGTCCGCGAATACATGGAACAATTATTGTCACGTGGTCGCAAGAACGCTGGTTCTGTTTTACCTGGTGAATTGAAGGCCGCCGAAAATAAGAACGAACCCGCTGCTGCTCCGGCTGCCAAGCCGCCGAGCGAGCCTGCTAAAAAGTCCGGGCCAAAAGTGAAATCTTTCATCGAGCAGTACATGGCCGGAAATATGGGAAGCCTGGACAGCGGCGAACCCTTGAGAACTACTGAACCCGCCGCTCATGCGCCGCTGGTCGATACCCATGTTGAGCCGCCCGTGGCCTTGCCTCGCCAGAAGATGGATCTGCAAAAACTGAAAGAGAACATGGATTCCTTTCGGACACTGTCGACACAGTCCGTCGAAAACGCCCTGGCGTCACACGCCATCAAGATGGAACGCGAAGGGTTCACGGGTCGCTTTGCGTTTGCGGCGATTCTGATGACGATGACTCTGATCCTCGGGATTGCAAATGCTCGAGGCGCGATCGATTACCCGATGTTGACCTGGGTGACGCTCACCTCAGCGATTGCTTTGGTCAGCGAACTCTATCGACGCTACACCATCATCAAAGTACATACGAAGAATCCCCTTGATTTGCTGTTTTCGACTGACGAATCAAAATCCACACTGTTGACTTCTGCCGATATGGTAAATGCGGCTGTTCCTGTGTCCGCCATTCCTGCCACTCACGAACCAACGAAAAACGATGCTCAGGAAGTTCCCGATGCTGATTTACCGGACTCGGTCGACCCGAGCGAAGAACAGCCCTGGCTGCTGGAAACTGAGGCGTAGCTCGTCGAATATTGGCCACGGGACTGCTTCCCGTTTCTCGATTACTGACATCTTCTTTGTTTGACGTTATCATCGGTGCGATATGTCGTTGACTGTTTCACCGGAGATTCGCTGTGAGTTCCTTCCGCACTCTGTGTTCTTTAATCGTTTTCGCGTCTGTCGCCGGATGTTCTGCCGGTTCGGGACCCCGAACTGCTGTGACTGTAAGTGATACTGAGGCCGCTGCCATCAAAGCACTTCAGGCTGCCGGGGCGGTGGTCAGGACGGACAGTAATGGTTCAGCAACCGATGTCGATCTGCACAAACTCAGCGTTTCTGACGAGACGTTGAGTTTTCTGACCGATTTAAGGTCCTTGCGGGTTCTTAATCTTGCTGATACTTCATTCAGCGACGAGTCTTTGTCGATCCTCGAACGTGTTTCTCCAGGCTTACTCAGTCTGGATTTGCGTGGTTGCCCGATCACCGATAAGGCCACTTCCGTAATCACCCGTTTCGCTGCTTTGAAAGCTCTGCGATTCAACGGTAAGAACGGTCAGACCGGTATCAGTGATGAGGGTGTACGATCGCTTGCTGCCTGCAAGTCACTAAAAGTTCTGGCCCTCGACGAACTTACTTTTGTCGGGACGGACGGACTGGCAGCTTTGACCGGGCTGAAAGATCTTCAGGAACTGTATGTAGGCGGTACTATCGTGGATGATGATTCATGCCGGGTTATTGCCAGCTTTAGTAATCTCAAGAAACTGCGTTTATCCCGGGATCAGGTAAGCGACGCTGGCCTGGAAATTCTCTCCGATTGTATTCAAATCGAAGAATTGGACCTCAGCGAAGACTCACTAATTTCTGACGCCGGTATGGCGTCTGTCGCTAAACTTACAGCCCTGAAAAAACTCAATCTGTGGCGGGTTCAGGTTTCAGACACTGGTGTCCTTATGCTCGCTCCGCTGGTCCATCTTGAATGGCTCAATCTGGACAACACGAAGCTGTCAGATGCCGGCCTGTCGGCTCTCAGCAACATGACTCAACTTTCCTTCCTGCACCTTGGTTCGACTCAGATTACCGCCGACGGGGCGCCCGCCTTGTTTCACCTTACCTCGCTGAAGGATCTTAAAATCACTCGTTCGGCTATGGGGGCCAGCGATGCTGCTGTCGCTGAACTTAAGAAACATCTGCCTAATACCGCTATTCAGACTGAATACCTGGAATCTGAATGATCCACTCTGTTGATAACTGGTTGATGACTGCACTCTCACCCTGTTCGTCTTCCCCCGGTTTTCCCTCTCAGCGGCTGTTCTTTGCCTGCTTCGTGGTTTGTTTGGTCTGTTGCCGCTATTTTCAAACCTGTTTTTATCAAGCCTTCAATCATGTGTTAACACACTCTGCGGCTGTCTGCGATCCATGTTTTATGCGTTCCGCTACACCTGGTGGGAAAGTTATCAACATTTGGTATCCGCTCTGCTACCACTTCTACTCTCTTTAAAATTCTTTCTACTCTTTTGCTCATTAAAACACAAAACCCCCCGTTGATGTGAATCAACGGGGGACTGCGCGAAAACAGAATTTTTGTGCCGGCGATACCTACTTCATGAAAAAGTCAGTAGGTCCACGCAATGTGTAGTAAGGAAACTGAACCTGAGCCGGTTGAGCATTCTCGGGCGGGTACATCAGATTCTGTGGAGCATGGTACGTCTGAAAGTTACGATGTACTGGATGGCATGGAAGATTGCACCCGGCACCCAGACAGTTTGGCGAGCAACGCTGCGGTCGATGTGCTCGACGACCAGGTTTACAGGTCTGCCCGTGGCATTCCCCGGATTGACACATCGGGCAATCGTGGCTGGCCGCTGGTCCGTCGCTCCAGGACCCATAGCCATCCTGAGGACTTTGGCCTCGCATCGTGGGTGTGGACGAAGCACAGCCGGTAACGAAGAGCCCAATCGCCCCCGAAAGCAGCACAGCCATAGTTCGATAAAGCATGGAATCGACTCCCTTTGTGACTCAGCGGTTTTTCTCAGCAACCAGCTAGCAACAGACAAAAAACAGGACCATAATCAGTGACGAAGAGTCCGAGACAAAATCGCCCGGCCGTTTTCGAGACAGCGATACTATTCGTTATCGGCAGACCAACCGTTGAATTGTGAAAAATCCCTACAAATCATCCCGAGTTCGATCAGGTAGATTGAGCGGTCTTGCGGAAACAGAAGGTCGGGAATACAGTTTAGCCCGCAGGACGGGGGCAAAAAGGAAACAGCCCCAGGCGCAGTAAGAGTATACAGTTCAAGTGTTTACGTGATAAATTAGGGAGTAATTTCAGTGCATATAGCCGCCTCAACGCGAAGTCTCTGGGATTTAGCGTTCCCGGCAGCCTGCCTGCAGATTCAAGAGCTGGGATATGACAAAGTCGAGATCTGGTTGAACGAAGAATACGACCAGTTGAAGCCATCACAGGTGGCAGAAGACCCGGACGGTTGTGCAGGTCTGATGCGAGAAGCCAGCCGACTGACGCCGATCGCTTTGTTTATCGAGAGCGAGGTAAGTCTTGAAACCTTCGAAGGAATCGTGGAGTTTGCGAAGATCCAGAGAATCATGCAGATCACGATTCGAGCATCAGAAAAAGGAACACCGTTCAATACCGAGATCGATCGTCTCAGAGCAAGGAACGCGGTGTGCGGTCAGGAAGCCATCCGCCTGTCGATCGAAACAAGAACAGGCACTCTGACAGAAGATCCGAATACAGCCGTGGAATTGTGTCAGTCAGTAAAGGGAATGGGGATCACGCTGGATCCGAGCTACTTTATCTGCAGGCCGGGTAACTCAATCGATTTTGACGTCGTATTTCCACACACACAACACCTGCATCTTCGAGATACTTCGCCGACTGAATTACAGGTATTGGCCGGTCTCGGCGAAGTGGATTACAACCATATCGTGCAAATGTTGCGGCAGACGGGATATCAGAGAACTCTTTGTGTCGATCTGCTGCCTCGGACACTGGAAGGCGAAGAACGGCTGCGGGAGATGCGGAAGCTGAGATTATTGCTGACAAGTCTGCTCTGAACAGAACAGCCAGGTGCTCAGTCGTGGCTCAAAAAGGCGGGAGATCGTAGTGGACGAGGCCACGAG
>JAGQQS010000611.1 GCA_020426105.1 Planctomycetaceae bacterium | reverse complement strand
CTTAATCTCGAAATTCAGACGTGGGCAGCATCGCCCACACAGAAAGCGTGGATTGATGCGGTGCAGGACGCGTCCCGCCTGCAGCTCGAGATTGATCGTGGTCTGTCTGAGGCAAAGTTGCTGCACCTCAGGATAAAATCATCCGCAGCGCTGTGGCCATACTCTGCCCGAGCACGTCCCGCACTGACCATCGTCGTGCAGGTTCCCGTGCGCTGACATGCGAGGTGCAAAGACGGGCCGTCGGCGTGAAAACCGGACTGCTGAAATTCCGGGGAGATTCGAGACGGGCCGGTTGATCGCCAGGCCCGGCTCCTGATCAGCCAATTCCGATGTCTTAGACCTGACTCTTGATGAGTCGGCTGCGCAGAAATTCCGGCTTCCGTATGCGGTGCTGAATCCGATGCAGAACACGCTCGGCCTGCACGGTCGGGTGGTCTGCAGCGTCTGCCGAAAAACCGACGACTGAGCCGATTCCGAACACACCAGAACACCACGTCTCCAGATTGGCAGCGCACCATAACTGGCCGTGTTCGTCCGGCTCGACGCCAATCGTTGACAGGCCAAGATGCTCAGTAAATCCTAAAATCCTTCGGCAATCCACGATCTGATGATCATCGGGCGATGCCGGTTTATCATTCATGATTGCCAGCTCTGAAGGATGGTACACGATCTGCACATCGGCATCCGCGGCTAACTCCAAAAAACCTCCGGCACTGTTTTCGGCGGCCAGAAGACTTGTATGGACACCAAACAGACTTAACAGTGATGCAAACCCGGCACCAAAATCCTCGCCACCCAGGACAATCAAAGATTCCGGCAGCCGATGTCCTTCCAGAACAGCTTCAGCGCAACGAAATGTCATCAGACCCAACGGGCGCTGTATAGGTGCACGACGCACTCCGGTACCAACCACTATGTTTGTGGCATACAGCATCGTTCTTGTGCAGGACATGCCACTCGTCACGGCAACACAATTGCGGCTCATGAACCGCGATTCCCCCGGCACGACGTCCACTCCAAGTCGCTCAAGCAATGCGATGACCCCGGAGGCCTCCGAATTAACGGCACTCCCCAGAAGTCGCTGGACGAGCCGCGGAGTTCCGAACGAGTGAAGCATGGAACAGCGTTCGGGGGAACGCTCAGTGCACAATTCCGTCACCAGACGGCGCAGCGCCTGCTCCATCATCCATGAAGAATGCCGCTGCTCCGGCAACGCCAGGGCGACGCGCTGGCCTGTGCTGCTGGCAAGACATGCCATTTCAATCGCAGCTTCGTCGTTTCCAATAATCGCGATGTCGTATCGCATCGTGTCACCTCATGCCCTTTCAACTTGACCAGCCGCCGTCGCCGGCTCTGCTTCCCGGCAATTGCTGATGCCAAAATCGCCGCTGTCTGCGAAGCGCAGGCAGTCTGGGAGGTTTGATCGGCGGTTTGCCGATCACTCCTGAGGCGAAGACAAGTGAAGTAAGGAGAGATGAATAAGACTTTTCTCTGGACAACGGTTGTACGGGTTGGGAGACTCATGCAACAACTGATTTTCAGCGAAAACCACCATAACAGATGTTCCCGTCCATGCTTCAGGCCGAAGAGTTTGCTCCGCTGAAATCCGAAACGAACTCTTATCTGCTGCGTTTTCTCCTGGTATTGGGGACCGCGGCACTTCTGGCAGCGGTGTTGGTCTATCCATTTCCATGGTCCGGACGTCAGTCGTCCGAAATATTTAATCTGGCGCATGCGCCGTCGTTTCTGGCGGTTCTGTTACTTGTCGCCGGACTTCTGGACCCTTCGAGCATCGGCCTTCCGAAATCGTGGCATCGAATCCTGCCTCTGAATCGATCGCGCCTGATTGTTGTCGGCATTCTCCTGCTGCTGGTGGGTGGACTTTGTGAATTCATACAGGGGTACGTCGGGCGATCCCCCAGTGTCAGTGATGTGCTCGCGAACGCGAGTGGTCTGAGCGCTGGCGTTTCATGGTGTCTTAGTCGGAAACGTATCGATCAAGCTGGTCGGGTTGGTTTGAAATTGACCTCGGCAGTGCTGCTCATCGCTCCCAGCTGGTCGCCCATCTTTGAATTGCATGAATGCAGTCTGCAGCAGAAAGAATTTCCACTGCTGGCCTCGTTCGAACGGGAGAGGGAACTGGGGATTTGGTACGCGCATGAAGCAATGATCAAACGATCGACGGACTGGGCGACTCTGGGTTCAGCATCGCTGCAGATCCACGGTTCCGCCGGTGCAAAATATTCCGGTGCTAATTTGCTCGAGCCTGTTTCGGACTGGCACGAATTCAGTATGCTGAAGTTTGACGTCCTGAATCCAGGGGACACGCCGCTCACGCTCACCGTCGTGATTCATGACACATTGCATGTGTCGTCCGGGTATGATCGAAACGACCGATTTTCCCGGACGGTTGAACTGCCACCGGGCAAACACATCACCGTCGACGTACCACTGGCGGACGTCCAGGCTGCACCCGCAACGCGGTTGATGGACCTGAGTCAGATTGCATCCCTGAATCTGTACGTGGCCCACCCGCAAGCGGATTTTGTACTGAACATCGACAATGTGTGCCTGGCGAATCAGGATCATTGACGAACAAACCATCTTATCCGTAAGCGGAGCTGAAGGGGCGGACAAGTCTTCCGTCAACATAAGAATTTGGGGTAGAGGACAAGGCGACGAGTCCCGGTCAGCGCTGCAACTGCAGGGACTCCTGGCCTCGTCCACTACGATTCATCCCCTTTTTTGATTACGACAAAGCACTAAATATCGCCTTCGGTGGCCGAGGTAAATTCTTTCCGGTGTGCCACAACGATCCCCGCCACAAGAAACAGCACGCTCAACGCAATCAGCCAGAAGCACTGCATGAACGACGACCCTTCGGCCAACACGTACTGAAACACATCTTCGTCCTTCATTCGCTGGTCCAGCGGCATCCAGTTCACGAACAGCGTTCGCAGGCGAAACTGTACTGTGATCCGATTGATGATTGCCGGGATCGAACCGAATACCAGTTCCACAAGCACCGTATACAGCATGCAGAAGACCATTGCACGTTTAGGGAAAATCGTACCTACCAGCAGATACACCGCGGAATAGGCAGTCGCCGACAGCAGGCTCAGGGCTGACAGACTCAAAATCATTCGGACTTGTTCATCCATACCGCATGCCCCCACGGAGAGAATTGTTCCCATCCATGCGGCGGTCGCGGCCCACGTGACGGAGACCAGGAACTTGCCCAGCAGCAACCAGAAAATACCGTTTGGTCTGGTTGCCAGATACGCCCAGCTGCGTTGTTCCAGTTCCGCGGCGACCGCGGGCGCCGCCGTCAGCAGGACACTCAGCGCGACGCAGACTCCGGGGATCAGCGCATAGAATATGACAGACCAGACGGATTTTTGGGCGGCGATGTCGTTATGGCTTTCGAAATCGCCAAGCGTCCGGATCAGAATCGTGATCAGTACGGGAAACGCGGCCATCGCGAACCACCACGCGATACGGCCCGCGGTCAGAGACCGCTTCCATTCGTAGACGAATACAGCCCGCAGCGAGTTCACAATTCACCTCGGTGGATCTTCATCAAAGAATTGAACAGAGACTGGAGCGAATCGTCAGCGGTACGAATCTCGTAGATTTTAAGCCCGTCCTGTTCCATCCATTCGGGGATCATGGCCGAGATCTGACTGGCATGGCGTGTCGACAGTACCACAACATCGTCGCCGTTGTTCGTTTTCCTGATTTTCGCAGAATCGGCCAGCTCGGCGGAAAGAATCCTGGCAGCAAAGTGACGCAAATCATTGCACCGCACGTAAATCTCGAGCGGGACGTTAAACAGCAACTCGTGGACTTCTTCGGCGGTGCCGGAAGCGAGGACTCGACCGCCTGAGATCAGAAGAAATGACTGAGTCAGCGCTTCGATTTCGTGCAGCACATGGCTGGCGATGATGATACTGCGTCCCATGCCAATCCAGTCCCGCAGCAGGCCGGTCATCTGGGCGCGACCAATCGGATCCAGTCCGCTTAATGGTTCATCGAGAATCAACAGATCCGGTTCATGTGCAATCGCCTGGGCCAGCTTGGTTCGCTGCCGCATCCCTCGCGAATAGCTGGAAATCGGTCGCTCCATGCCACCTGCCATACCGACCAGTTCCATGCATTCCGCAGCCCGTCGGCGTGCCGCACTGTGGGAAAACCCCTGCATTTCGAGCAGATACGTCACCCAGGTGATGCCGTTGATGGACGCATACATGCCCTCGAAGCCGGGACAGAATCCGATCCGCCGCAACACCGTCGGATTATTGCGGGGATTCATTCCCAGCACCCGCACCGTTCCTCGTGTTGGAAGCAGCTGGCCTGTCAGCAAATTCAGCAACGTACTTTTTCCGGCACCGTTCGGGCCAAGGAGTCCATAGGCCCCCCCGCCAAGTTCCAGCGTGATGTCATTGACTCCCAGCACCCGGC
Source organism: Planctomycetaceae bacterium (assembly GCA_020426105.1). Taxonomy (GTDB): domain Bacteria; phylum Planctomycetota; class Planctomycetia; order Planctomycetales; family Planctomycetaceae; genus SXXK01. The sequence goes on along the minus strand of JAGQQS010000611.1, from coordinate 2,616 downwards.
CATACAGCTTGGTTACGTTCTGAAACTGAATTGTCACTTCGGCAGACATGGACGGGACCTGAATGGGTATTTTCTGTGTTACATGGAGCGGCACTCAGTGCTCCGTCAAACCTGCATTGGCGCAGAGACCCGACGATACAAAACCGCCGTACAGACTGCGGTCAGTACACCCAGCAGCATGAAGCGGGTTTCCATTTGCGCGACACCCAGCCGTGGATCAAGAATCCATGACGACAGATCATTGAATGTTTCAAATAACGACACAGACTGCACGATTGAGCTGTCTCCGGGACTCGCAACACCTCGAATCACGACATACGTCAGATGTCCGAAGATCCAGATGGCAAACCACGCGAAAGATGCGTACCGCGATTCTACTGTCAGTGATGACAGCATTAACGCCAGCATTGTGCAGGGGATCACAATCAGGAGTGACGTAAGTATTACGCGCAGTGGAAGATCCCAGGTTGCATACAGGACCGAAATATCCGGAGACAGCAGAACTCCAACAAAATACAGCAGGAGTGCCGGGAACATGGTGACGCACAGCAGGTACAGCCCGACGGTTGCCGCCTTTCCGATGATGTATTGAACTTTAGTCAACGGTCGCGAGAAGTAGAGCAGGAATGCCCGAGATCTGAAATCCTGTGAAATCATGGGCGGTGCGATCACCGCCACGATCGGGATCAGCAAAAACGGCTGTGATCGACGAAACAGGATCTGCAGCAGCGCCGACCAGAAAAGATGCCGCTCCGCGCCCATACTCGGACGTGATCCTGTAACTAGTCGTTCCTGCTGAATGCGTCGAAACAGGATGTCGGGACTTTCATGCGTTACAAGGGCCATGGCAACTGCTGACATCATGTCCTGTGTGTCGGAGCCCTGTTTTGCTGACTGCTCATAGATGAAAATCATAAATCCCATCACAAGACCGGGCACCCACGCAAAAAACATCATTCTGCGCAGCCATGCACTTTGCCAGGCGCTGCGAATTCCGATTCCCGCCACCACCTGCCAGCGACTCGAAGTTGCCTGCAGCTCACCATGCCATTCGCGGTATCCCAGATTATGAATTGGCATGATTTTCCCCACCCACAGCTGACAGAAAGATCTGTTCCAGTGAATTTTTCGATGGTGTCAGACCGCGCACCAGGCAGCCGCTTTCTCGCGCTGCCGTCCAGATTGGAGTGTGCAGCGCTTCCGCTTCTCCGAATACACGCAACTGCCGCAGCGAAACGACTTCGGACGCAATACCCTTGTGCATCAACACCTCGCGGTACGCGTTGCAGTCTCCGGATAACGTCACGGTCAGCGAGGGATTTGGCATGCGACACAACTCTTCCAGCGAGTTGCTGACACGCACGGAACCACCCGCCAGAATCACAACGTTGTCACACACGACCTGCACATCGGGCAGGATATGCGTACACAGGATCACAGACTTCTGGAACTGGCGTGCCAGAATCCGGATTCGATTGAGCATTGCCTCTCGTTCCTCCGGGTCCAGCCCCGAGGTCGGTTCGTCCAGAATCAGTAGTTTGGGGTCATGCACGATGGCCATGGCAAATCGTAACTTCTGCCGCATTCCGGTGGAATAAGTCTCCACATTCCGATACCGCTCCTGACCCATGCCGCAAAAATCCAGAATCTCATGGCCCCGACGCAGGGCTTCTGTCGCCGGAATCCGAGACAACTCGGCGACAACCTGCATCGATTCAATGCCTGAAAGACCATGCACGTAACAATCGTCTTCGGGCATATATCCGATGCGTGTGCGAATCTGGTCGGATGCTGTGATGAGAGGAAAACCCAGCACATGTCCGCTGCCCTCAGTGATGCGCACCAGTCCCAGCAGGACCTTGATCAGCGTGCTCTTTCCCGCTCCGTTGGGCCCCAACAGGCCGGTGACCCCGGGGTAAATGGTAAGATCGACATTCGACAGAGCCCGAAAGCCGCCGTAGTCTTTAGTGATCCGTTTAAGCTCAACGAGCGCCAGCATAATGAGTGCTTTTCCCGAATGGATGTATCAAGCGCGGGATTGTCTTCAAATTCCGCGGCAATTTCCATCGCTGCCGACATTCCGCTTACTTCGGCAAAATCTGCCGTTCAGCGTCTGAACGGCCCGATTATGCGGCACGCCACAAAATTCGGGAAAAAGAAGGGCGTCCGGACGGCGTTATTGACCTTGTTTGCGAGACAGATTCGACGTTAGAACTTGCGGAATTCGCTTCACTCTCGCCCCCCCAAAACTATGGAAAGGGATCCACTCGGAATGTGGTGCAGTCTTTGTCGCGCGGATGTCTCAGTCCGGACGACCGGCCCTGCCGGTGGTCTGCTGTGCTCCCGGTGCGGACACGATCTGCTCACGCCGACTCGACCCACAGACGCGATCCGACAGGCACGCGAAATTCTGGAACGCTGGAACTCCAGCGATCTGTTTGAACGCATTAGCCGCACTGAATCGCTGGATTCACTGGGAACTCGCATCGATTCTTTGAAGCCCGGCAACGGAGGGAACTTCGAGCTGCCAGGTCAATCCCTCAAATCCGCAACCCCCAAGAATGCCCGGCTCACGACACTCACTGCGACAGCACTGCATTCACTCACTAACCCGGT
>JAGQQS010000038.1 GCA_020426105.1 Planctomycetaceae bacterium | reverse complement strand
GGCGACCTTGCAATCCTCGCAGGGTCCGGCAACCCTGTCTTTGCGAAACATATTGCCGATGCGCTGGGAGTGAAACTCACGCCGTGCGAGGCCCAGATTTTCAGCGAGGGCAATGTCTTCGTTCGCATTCTTGAAAACGTACGAGGCCGCGATACGTTCGTGATTCAGGGAGTGCATCGACCGGTCAATGATAATTTTGTTGAACTTTTGTTCTGGATCGATGCACTCAAACGCGCCAGCGCCTCTCAAATCACGGCTGTTATTCCGTATTTCAGCTATGCCAAAGGCGATAAAAAGGATGAACCGCGAGTTTCCATCCGCGCGCGTGTCTGTGCCGACGCGATCGAAGCGGCTGGAGCCAATCGTGTTCTGACGATGGACCTGCACAGTCCCCAGATTCAGGGCTTCTTCAGCGTACCGGTGGATCATTTGTACGCGCGATCGGTTATCTGCGAACATATTAAGGCACTCAGAATCCCGAACCTCGTGATCTGCAGTCCCGATGTTGGGTTTGCCAAGTCCGCGTCGGCGTTCGCCAATCTGCTGGGTGTGCCCGTGGTAATCGGGAATAAACAACGCAAAGACCATTCCGAGCGGGCTCAGGTCCTGGAAGTCATCGGTTCGGTCAGCGGTTGCAACGTATTGATGGTCGATGATTTCACGATCACCGGCGGTTCTCTCGTCAGTATGGCGGAAGTCCTGAAATCCCGCGGAGCGAATGATATCTACGCGGCAGTGTCACACGGCGTGTTTTCCAAAGGGGCGGTGGCGCGGATTGAACAGAGTTGTATCAAACGCATGTTTATGACGGACACGATCGAACCGGAACTGGAGGCACATGGCCCCAAAATTGAAATCATTTCTGTCGCGCCACTCTTTGCACAGGCGATTCGTTCGATTCACGATCGCACCAGTGTGAGCATGCTGTTTCCCGATGTGAAGGCGCTGTAATGGCTAAACTTTCGCCAATGATGGAACGCTACATGGAGGTGAAGCGGGAAAATCCCGGCACCATGCTGCTGTTTCGCATGGGAGATTTCTACGAACTCTTCTACGAAGATGCCCAGAATGCCGCGAAAGTACTCGGTCTGACACTGACCAGTCGGGATAAGGCATCTGACAACCCGACTCCGATGGCCGGCTTTCCGTACCATCAGCTGGACGCGTATCTGCAGAAGCTGATTCGCGCCGGGTTTCGCGCGGCGATTTGCGACCAGGTCGAGGACCCAAAGAAGGCCAAAGGCCTTGTGCGGCGGGAAGTCACTCGCGTGGTCACGCCGGGAACTCTGACCGACGATGAACTGCTTGATCCGCGTCAGAGCAATTTTCTGGCCTGTGTCGCCCCCTCCCGATCCAGCATTGGGCTGGCATGGCTGGAACTGTCAACGGGGCGCTTCCTGCTCACCGAGCTGGAGCCATCTCAGCTGCAGGACGAGCTGGCGCGGATCAATCCGGCTGAATGTCTGATCCCGGAAAGCGCTGCGCAGGACGGCAATCTGCAATTGCGTCGGGCTGAGCAACAGCCGATGGTGTTTACCACCCGGCCGGACTGGTGCTTTGCGCGCGAAGAAGGTCGGCGTCTGTTGAACGAACATTTCGGCACGCAGACGCTGGAAGGCTTCGACATTGATGATTCACCGGCGATCGCGGCTGCCGGCGCGCTCCTGGATTACGTGCGGGAAACACAACGCACTGCCCTGCCGCATATCGTCCGACTGGAAGCGTGGCGCCGCAGTCGGCACATGATCATTGACGAAGCAACACGACGCAGTCTGGAACTGTCTCAGACACTGCGGGACGGTCGCCGGGACTTCACTCTGCTGGGTGTCATGGACGAAACCTGCACCCCGATGGGATCCCGCCTGCTCGCGGATTGGTTATCGAGTCCTTTAACAGACATTGAGCAAATTACCCAAAGGCAGGATGCCATTGAAGAACTCGTCAATCAGCTGACATTGCGCGACGACGTACGTGAACTGCTCAAAGAAACGTACGACCTGCAGCGTTTGACCTCCCGAATTGCCACAGGGCGCTGCAGTCCTCGAGATCTCGTGTGTCTTGCGAAGACGCTCGGACAACTGCCGCGTCTGCGGGCGAAACTGGCGGAACGCAAATCGAAGCGTTTGCAGACTCTCGAACAACGAATCGAACTATGCCCGGAAGCTCATGCAGCGATTGTCGCGGCCGTTGTGGATGAACCACCGTTGACGATTGCTGACGGCGGCGTGATTCGGCCAGGTTTTAACACCGATCTCGACGAATTGCGCGACCTGATGCGCGGCGGTCGTCAGTGGATGGCCGCCTATCAGCAAAAAGAAATCGAACGGACCGGAATCTCCAATCTGAAGATCGGGTTTAACAAAGTCTTCGGGTATTATCTGGAAGTGACCGCGGCCCATAGTGCCAAAGTCCCTGACGAATATATTCGCAAACAGACATTGAAGAATCAGGAACGCTACATTACTCCGGAACTTAAGGAGTACGAAGAGAAAGTACTTCGTGCTGAGGACCGTGCCAAAGCGCTGGAGCAGGAATTGTTTGCGGCACTCCGCGATCAGGTCGCCACATTTGTTCCGCTGCTGTTACGCACAGCAGACTCCATGGCAGAGATCGATGTGCTGGCCGGATTGAGTACGCTGGCTGCAGCTGCGAACTATTGTCGTCCGCAGCTGACATCCGAACCGGTCGTCGATATTCGGGACGGTCGTCATCCCGTTCTCGATCGCCTCCTCCCGGCCGGCCAGTTTGTTCCGAATGACGTACGCCTGGGCCTGAAAGCTGCCAGCGACGATCAGGGGGCGATTGGACGAGTGCAGATTATTACGGGACCGAATATGGCCGGCAAAAGCACCTATATTCGACAGGCCGCCCTGATCACCATTATGGCACAAATGGGATCTTTCGTGCCGGCGAAAGAAGCGCTGATCGGAATTGCGGATCGCGTGTTTGCACGCGTGGGGGCCAGCGATGAACTCGCGCGTGGCCAAAGTACATTTATGGTGGAGATGACAGAAACAGCCCGTATTCTGAATTCCGCATCGGAACGAAGTCTGGTGATTCTGGATGAGATTGGCCGCGGGACCAGTACGTACGATGGCATTTCACTGGCGTGGGCGATTACCGAACATCTGCACGACGAAGTTCAATGCCGCACTATGTTTGCGACGCATTATCATGAACTCACCGATCTGACAACGACACTCAAGCATGCCGCCAACTGGAATGTCGCCGTACAGGAGAGCAACGACGATGTGATTTTTCTGCATCGCATCGTCGAAGGAGCTGCCGGCCGCAGCTATGGGATTCACGTCGCAAAGATCGCCGGTGTCCCGCGCCGCGTGACGGAGCGGGCCACCACGATCCTCGCGACGCTCGAAGAGGAACACATTACTGCCGATGGTCGTCCGAAAGTGCCGCAGCGCGAGACATCACGCCAGCGGAGGCAGCAGAAATCGCTGTTCGATTTCCCGGAAGATCCGCTGCTCGATGAAATCCGGAAACTCGAAGTTGACAGCCTGTCTCCGATTCAG
>JAGQQS010000610.1 GCA_020426105.1 Planctomycetaceae bacterium | reverse complement strand
GTCTGAACATGGTAAAATAGCCCGCGTGTTGCCATTCCGGAGCATGCGGGCGTGCCACGCTGACGCTTAAGTTCGTTTATATCTACAACGGAGCCGCCACAGATTTGTGGCGGCTCCGGGCCGTTTCAGAACTCATCAATCACTTCTCCACTCGAACGGGTGGAGAGTGCGGTGAAGTTGTTGTAATCCATACTGGTGGAGAGAAATCTCACGGCGCCGTCGGTCAGGAGAAAATGATTGCCACCAGCGTGCCAACTCCAGAAACGCCGTTCAATATCCGGCGTGTTTGGAGGATTGTCCGCAGGCGTCAGGCCGCGTTCGGAACTGATATATTGCTCGCACTCCGTCCCTCCACAAATCGGCCAGCCCCAGCCGAAATCCTCCCGAATCCCACGCTCCCCAAGCATCAGAGTATTGGAAGTGCCGTCGGTAATATCGGACATGCGTACTCGACTGCTGGTGAACATCATCCCGTTTCCGTTCGTGATGCCGGAATAGGGGCACCATGCCGCGCTCTCCCTGCTGCCTGCCACACCCAGATAATTTGAAGGGCAGACGATGCCCGCGTCATAAGTATCCGGCGATGGTCCGAGTGGCCCGCTGAGCAGCAGCGTGCCGCTACGCGGATCGCTGGGGCAGGCGAGGATTGAAAGCACGACAGAAGCGGCATTCGCCTGCCCCGCTGACTGCTGAGCCTTCAGAAATACAGCGCAGTCGGTTTGCGCAAAGTCGATTGTGTTGTAAACCGATGTTTGTTCAAAAAACGGAAGCGTATGGGCGACAAATCCCCATGCCAAACCAGTTCCTGGCAGACTACCGGGAGGAAACACACGATGTGTGTCATGGTAATTGTGCAGTGCCAGCCCCAGTTGCTTCAGATTATTCCTGCATTGCGTTCTTCGCGCCGCCTCGCGGGCCTGCTGCACTGCCGGCAGTAACAGCGAGACCAGAATCGCAATAACAGCAATCACCACCAATAGTTCGATCAGCGAAAATCCTCGACGCGATCTCGTCATAACGGTCCGTCTCGCAAGGTGTTTATTCCGGTTTCGCATCAGCGGCTGCTGAATGGAGCGGGAAATCAGGATTGAATTTGACGCCAGGTTCAATGCGGAGTGGCACGGTCCAGGACCGGGGCACTACAACCTCTGCTCCGGCTCCCTTTTTTCCAGCCGCCGCCAGCAGTTCTATCTTGACGTTGTAATCGCCGGGCAGTGGACCGGTGGCTAATATCGGTTGTCAACTGCCTTGTAAGATGCTTGTCATCGCCATGGGTCCTTTGTCAATCGGAGCGAAGCGAATTGACCCACTGACAGGGTTGTCATCAACTGTAACGCTGCCCGAGAATGCAAGTCGGTTGGACGATTCCCCGCAGCCAGTAAGTCCAGAGATCATACAGTAAAGCACCAGCCACCAAAATCGCATTGCAGAAACTCGCCGAAAAATGTCTTTACTGTCCACCGGACAAAAATCCGGCTTCCGCATTGTGTGGTCTCGCAGGACCAAATCACGGGGACTTTCGTCCGACCGTCTATTGGGTCAAAGGAATATATCGGTTGTCAACTGCCTTGTAACGTCCTGCCTTCGGCAGTTTTCGCCACGAGTAAAAAGGAGATGTTAGAATCTGCAGCCGGTTTGCTATCCTTCCCGGCAGTGATCTTCATTCCTCGCTCCATCAGTCGCGACCGCAACTGCGATTCACAGCTCAGAAAGCAAATAGATCAGCATGAGTTCCATTAAGTATCGGCCTGAGATCGATGGTCTGCGGGCGTGTGCCGTGATACCGGTCATTCTGTTCCACATGGGACTGGGCTGGATTCCCGGAGGCTTTGTGGGGGTGGATGTTTTTTTTGTGATTTCAGGTTTTCTGATTACATCCATTGTACTCAAGGACCTGGAGTCCGGGTGTTTTTCATTCCGCAGTTTCTGGTCTCGCCGCATTCGCAGAATTCTGCCAGTGCTGCTTGTTGTCATCGCCAGTTCACTGGGCTTCGCCTGGTGTTTTGCCTTTCGGGGTGATATCGCACCGATCGGGAAACAATCTTTGATGGCTCTGTTTTCGGTGGCAAATATCTACTTCTGGCAGACGACGGGAGATTACTGGGGGACAACTGCGGATGAAACACTGTTGATTCACACCTGGACACTATCTGTTGAGGAACAGTTCTACATTTTTCTGCCCATTGGCATATGGTTTGTATTTCAATTTCGCAAACAGCCCCGCGATTTAATGATCCTTGTGACGTTTTTAAGCTTTTGTCTTTTTATGTACGGGGTATCCGTCGATCCAACGGCCACGTTCTATCTGCTCCCAACACGTGCCTGGGAACTCGGCGCGGGCGCCTGGCTGGCAGCTGTCGCTCCCGCCGCGGATGGAATCGATCCACGAAAATATGCGCCCGTTGGAATCACCGGACTCGGAATGCTGTGTGCCGGCTACTTCCTGATCTCCAGCCTGAGTGGCGGGATTGCCGTAGCGGTTGTGGGCACAGTCCTTGTGCTGGCCTTTGGCCGTGCCGGGCTCTGCCATTCTTTACTGGCACACCGATGGCTGGTTTATGTTGGCAAATTATCATTTTCGCTATACCTTTGGCACTGGCCCGTGATCTATTTTTCCCGCGAGTTCGACCTGCCTTTGGCAAGGCTGGTGCAGGCAGGTCTGATCCTGGCGCTCTCAGTGGCGTCGTATCACCTGATTGAAGAGACGACACGGAGACGACAGGGCATCATTCCATGGATTGGCGGCGGATTCGTGGCCACGGCCTCACTATCCGGAATGCTGATGGTCTCATCCGGTCTGTACGACACCTCGAAGTTTGAAAAGCAGACGTGGTACATTCTTTATTATGATCTTCTGTTCCGCGACACAACACCGGAAAACTTTGATCGCATCGCCGGCACTCTGGAAATACCACCACGCGTAGCAGCAAACGACGCTTACCTCAACGGCGGGCTTATCATTGGGGAAGAAGACCGTAGTCCTCAGATCGTCGTGCTCGGTGATTCCCACGCACTGATGTGGTCGCATGCAATCCGGACCATCGCAGATCAATTCAGCCTGAAATCGGCGTTCTACGCGATGCGCGGCGTCTCCCCGTTTGTCAGTCTTCCGCTCCGCAACGATCAGCAGGTTCGCCATCTGTCGCCGGTTGAAAAATATCAATACGACGAGGCACGCCTGCGATACATCGCGCAATGGAAACCAACAATTGTTTTCGTCGGCGTACGCTGGTCTACTTATACCAATCAATCGATTGGCGACCTGTTTGAATTTCTTGAAGACAATGCCGCGCACGTCGTTCTCATTGAACAGCCGCCTGAACTGGCTATCGGAAATCGCAACGCGCTGCAGTATCTCTGCTATCAACATGTAGTTCCCCAGCCCGGATTGAAGAAATATCTTCCGGCCGCAGACATCGACGCCGGGCTGCAAGGTCGCGACTTTATTCGCTCACTTGCCCGTTCGTACAAGAACTGTCGCATTCTGCCCACTTACGACCTTTACGCGCGTGGTACTCAGGCGCTCTGTCTCGACGGCAGAAATGTTGTGTATGCAGATGACGATCATTTAAGCACCTATGGTACGATGATGGCAGCTGAGCGTCTGGAAGCGATGATCGCGGAAATCATGAAGAGTCCCGGGAAAAAATTGATTCAGCGACAATGATTCTCTCGGCACCGTGGAAGATCCTGACTGAGGAATCTGCATTTCTGGCTCACCATTAAACTCGGAGTATACTCGATGGTTCGCGCTTCAATGAACACCCTGATCTTAACTCTGTGCATGTCGTCGCAGATTTTCGCTCAGCAGAATTTCAGGTTCTTTGAACCGATAGAACCATCACGCAATATTCAGGTGATGGTTCATCGAGGAATGGCGATGGCTGCACCGGAGAACACCGCGGCTGCGATTGAGATGTGTGTGCAGGATTATTGTGAATGGGTGGAGATTGACATCCGGCTGACAAAAGACGGCCGCCATGTCGTAATCCACAATCAGACCGTCGATGCCACGACCAATGGAACCGGGCCGGTCGCCGCACTGACGCTGACCGAACTGCAGGACCTTGATGCAGGTTCCTGGTTTGCGCCGCGATACGCTGGAATACGGCTGCTCTCTTTGCCTCAGGCGCTGGCAATGGCAAAGGACAAAATCAATCTTTACCTTGATTGCAAGCATGTTGCCCCACGACTCCTCGTTGAGGAGATCACAGCTGCCGATATGAAACATCAGGTGATTGTATACGACCAACCCGAGGTGTTGGCAGAAATCCGAGCAGCGTCCAATGGATCCGTGGCCTGCATGTCAAAGTATCGTCCGAAGACCATGGATTTTGATGCATTTGTCGCAAAAATTGCTCCGGCGGCAGTGGAAATCGATGCGGACGACGTCACACCGGAACTATGTCAGCAATTTCATGCTGCGGGCATTAAGGTGCAGGCCAAAGTACTTGGGCAGGAATGGGACACCCCGTCAGTCTGGGCAGCGGCTATCGATGCTGGAGTCGATTGGCTGCAAACCGATGCGCCGGCGGCGTTGCTGTTTTTTAACGCTCGCCGCAGGATGGGAAGCTTTCCCGTAAAAATCGCCGCGCACCGCGGAGCAAACCGGTATGCTCCGGAGAATACGATTCCCGCAATTCGGGAGGCCGCGAAACTTGGAGTGGACTATACGGAGATCGATATCCGAACAACTCAGGACGGCCGATTCGTCCTTATCCATGATGGCACTCTCGACCGCACCACGACAGAAGTGGGAAACGTCCGGGATAAATCGTTTGGTGAACTGACTCAACTTTCAGCCGGGATTCGATTCGGCAATCCGTTCCTCGATTCACGTGTGCCATCTTTTTATGATGGCCTAACGGCGCTGGGAGAGACAATGGCAGTCTACCTCGATGCAAAGGATATCACTCCGGAAGCGTTAATCGAGGCGATCCATCGGCATCATCTCGAAGAACGGCACGTAGTTTATCAGTCGCTCGAATACTGCCAAAGACTTAGCAAACTGGCCCCACATGTGCATACACTTCCGCCGTTGAAGCGTCTGGAGCAAATCGATGCAGTCGCGGCAATCAAACCTTACGGTGTTGATGCGGCGTGGCATATTCTGTCCGAGGAAATGATCTCGATGTGCCATCAACAAGGGATGCAGGTGTTTTCCGATCTGCTCGGGCCAAATGAAAACATTCAGCAGTACCAGAAAGTCATCTCCTGGAAGTTGGACTGCATTCAGACCGACCATCCGCTGCGAGTCCTCAGGGCGATCGAACTCATGGCGGCAAAGAATTTCCGCTGACGCAGCAGTTCGCCGTTGCAACCCCGTTAAGAATGGCTTGATTTTCGTTGCCACAGAATCGCTTTTATAACCTTGCGATGAAAATCGCGTTTATCCCGTAAGATTGATGCGGTATCTTTTTCAGTCTGGATTGTGAGACTTCTTATGCAGGAACGAGTCAGAGTTGCGGCAGTGGCGGTTGATACGAAGCCGGGGCAAATCGAAGACAATCTGGCAAAGATTGAGCACTGGTGTCGTCTGGCCGCCGAACAGGCGTCTGAACTGGTGGCATTTCAGGAGCTTTCCCTTTCCGGCTTTCTGCCAAATCACCCCACAACCAATCATGAAACCTGGTTACGTTCAGCGTTGCATCAAGGAAGAACCATCGCTCAGACGATTCCTGGGCCAGCCACGGAAAAGCTGCAAGAAATAGCCTCGCGATATGGAATCCTGATTTCCGTGGGCCTGCTCGAAGACGCCGGTAACCTGATGTTCAACACGCAGATTCTGGTCGACGGCAGCGGCGTGGTGGGACGCTTTCGCAAGATGCATGTTCCCATGTTCGAAATGCCATTTTATAATGGTGGTGAAGTGCCGACGGTGGTCGACACGCGCCTGGGGCGAATTGGCGTGAACATCTGCTTCGATGCCCTGCTTCCCGAATCGACACGTCTCCTGGCGGTGCAGAATGTTGAAATAGTGCTATTTCCGTTTGCCGCCGATCCACCCCCAGGTGACGTTGCAGGCTGGGAAGACTGGGCTCGAGTGGCCTTGTCCGCTCGCTGTAGCGAAAATGGGGTGTATGGTGTTGCCAGCAACTATGTGGGGCATGTGGAGGCAGTCGGCACCGTCCAGTCGTTTCCAGGCGGCGGAATGATTGTCGGGCCTCGAGGCGAACAACTGGCAGCATGGAACACTCCCTCCGGCGAACCAGGCATGCTCGTGCATGAATTGTGTCGCGACAATTTGCTGCTGGCCCGCAGTGAACCGGAATACCTTTTTCGCTTTCGACGCCCTGAATTGTACCGCACCATCGCGGAGTGAGTTATCCGGATACACGCTTCATCAAAACAGGATCGACTGCCTTCCCGAGACTGTTTGAGGATGAGGGAACTTTCCGTTCACGTGGCTCGACTGTGATCCAAATCGCTTGAACGTCCGAGGCGATCAGCCTGACGACTCAAGGAGCAGGACAGCATCGCCAGCGAATGGTGCGGTCAATGAGTGGTGTGAGCCCCCTTGAATTTCTGACTGCGCCCCTGAATCATGCCACTGCCCCGTTCGCGGATCGAACCAACGGCTTCGGTACCTGCCCGGTGGAGGCGTCAGCTCGAGGATTGCCGGTGTCACTTTCACATCAGATTTTTCCGGCGATTCGGAGTCTGGATTTGAAAGATAGACAATGATCCTTTCACCATCACTTGCTGCTTTCGCGAGCAGTGAATTTCCACCGACCAACTCATCCGCTGGTTCAAAGCCGACCAGCGTCAAACGGGAATCCCTGAAGAACGTGTGGATCCATTTGAAATCCTGAGCACCATCATCCAGCCGCCCTTCTTTGACACTGGTAAGATAGCCGTGCATCCCTTTTGTTCCGCCTGGTCCGTCGAAAGGTTCATAAGATTCGATCCCGCCATAAGTGGCATGGCCGCCGCTGAGCAGACTGGCCCACATCAGGCGACGAAAGTAATACCGATCATGCAGAGGCGAACGATAAATGCCATAGCGATCTTCATCATTGATCACCGGGTGGCTGGATAGTTTGCGATATTTCAGAAGTACAGCTCCGGCAACCTGATCCAGATCCTCAAGCGTCACGATGTCTGACCATTCGGACTCCACGAATGCGTAACCAGAAAATCGTCGTTGATGATTGGTGATCAGCGTACTCCAGGGCTCACGAGCCCGCATATCGCGACCGATCCGATTGATAATGTCCGGCGCGACCACGCGTTTACCTGGGACGGGAGAGATATGCTGGTCGTTCGAGATGCACCATTGGATATTCGGGTACGCGGAAAAACGTGCCTGAGCATGCCGCGCAATCCATTGAGACGCAGAGTCACCATCGCCGTAGCGATTTAATTCTCCCGCATCTTCGCCATAGGGAATCAATTGCAGCTGGATATGCGGATATTTCTGCAATGCGTAAGCGATGCGGCGATCCATTTCATTCCAGTAGTCGAAATCCGGACCTGATCGATCATGATTCAATAAGGCTTCAACGCCGCCACGGCTGCGACAGAACCACGTGCGAATTTTTGTAAAACCAACTTCAGCCGCCTGATCAATATACTCCTGCCACAGCGGTTCGGTGTCAGTCAAAAAACGGTATCCGGTATCTCCGATATGCAAAAACCATGGGCCACTGTCAAAGCGGAATTGGTATGGGTCGAGCGGATGCTGTCGCAACTTTCCGGGAAGTGCTGAAGGCTGTACCTCGAAGGTTCCCTCGCTGTTGATGGCCGGCACCTGATCTGCAGTGGATCTCCAGGACCAATTCCCGGTTTGGTCACAGTATGCCCGCCCCACCCACGTCCGATTGTCCCTTAGAAAACAATCCACCCTGACCTCAGACTGGTCTGGTCGCCGAAAAATGATCTGCGGCGGCGCAGGCGTTAGTGGATCGGCAACCGGCTCAACCGCGATCAACTCCACTTCCCACACGCCGCGATGGCATGGAGTCCGTCCGTTTGTCAAAGTTTGATTATCGGCAGCAATTGAGACGTGTACCTGCGAGGCAGACAGCCAGAGCAGGACAAACATACCGATCTGTCGCCGTACGCTGTACATCGTTCATTTCCCGGATACATCCTGAATCATTGCCATGCCGTGCAACCGACGCGATGCAATCGCGATTTTCAGGATGAATGGATCATGCAGTTGTGGCTTCTTTCGCCTCAGATTCATCAAGGCATTTGTCGATCTGACGCACGGCTTGCCGCAGACGCTGACTGTTCTCGACGATAGCCATGCGCAGAAATCCTTCGCCTTCTGCCCCGAATCCACGGCCCGGGCTGACGGCGACGCCGCCTTCGTTCAGCAGCTTCATGGCGAATTCAATCGATCCCAGCTTTTTCCATGGCTCCGGGATTTCGGCCCACACGAACATTCCGGCCTTCGGTGGCTGTACGTTCCATCCGATGCGGCGGAGACCGTCACACAGCGCGTCGCGGCGTATCTGATACTCGGCTGCCATACGGTCGATAGCCCCGTCACAGTGTCGCATGGCCACAATTGCGGCAATCTGGATGGGTTGAAAGATTCCGTAGTCGTAGTAGCCTTTGATCGTTGCCAGTGCCCGGACCATTTCACGGTTGCCACAACAGAATCCGATTCGCCAGCCCGCCATGCTGTAACTCTTACTCATCGACGTAAGTTCCACGCCGACATCCAGGGCTCCCGGCGTCGCCAGAAAGCTGGGCGCCTTGTATCCATCATAGCAGATGTCTGCGTAGGCAAAATCGCTGATCACCAGAAACTTGTGTTTCTTTGCCAGTCGTACCAGCTCCACAAAGAAATCCTGTTCAATCACTGTCGATGAAGGATTGTGCGGAAAGTTGACGACCACCACTTTCGGTTTGGGCACCAGGTGTTCGCAGGTATATGCGATATTGCGGAGAAATTTTTCGGGATCACGCACGTCGAGCGCAATCACATTTCCGGAGGCCAGCATCACCGAGTAAACATGAATCGGAAACGAAGGTGCCGGTACAATTGCCGTGTCGCCTGGGCCCATCAGCGCGAGGCAAAGATGACTGAAGCCTTCCTTGGAGCCGAGACAAGCCAGCACTTCATCATTGGAATCCAGCCGGACACCGTACCGCTTGAGATACCGCGCCGATACCTCTTTTCGCAGGTTTCCAATGCCGTTGGAAACAGAATAGCGATGATTCCGTGGATCCGCCAATGCCTCCTCAATCTTCTGCACGATCAACGGATCCGGTGGATCCGTCGGATTGCCCATTCCCAGATCGATAACATCGACACCCGCCACGCGGAGCTGATACTTTCGCTTGTTGATGGTTCCAAAGAGGTAAGGCGGAAGTCGACGAACACGATCGGCAACAGGGATAGTAAATGGATTGTCTTCAAAGAGCACTTCAGATTCACTACGCATGTTGGTTTTCCAGAGGTTCGCCAGCCAGCACCGCACCGCGGTTCTGTATCCGATTGACCGACGCCGTGTTCGCAAGCACGACATTCTAAACACAGAGCAGGTTCCTCGCGATGGCACCTTTCCCACAGTTTTTCAGGTTGCTACCGCCGGGAAAATCAGAATTTCGCGGGTTTTGTGGCCGACAAAGACAAACAGCCCGACGTTTGCCAGAGGCGAACGCGGGCTGTTTATCCCGAAACAGGAGACTGTTTGATGAACGAAAGGCCGTTAACCAGTGGTGATATTGTTCAGCTTCGAACACCGGATAACCAGTGGCTGGCGGCATGCCGCTCGTCGTCTGTATCTCGTCATTTAAAAAAACGGGGCTGGTTTTTCAACCAGAACCCCCGTTTGTGTCTCTTCGAGTGCCTGCATCAGAAGTTGTTACCGTTGCCTTTTTCACCCTGAGCCGGAGTGTTGCAGGTAATGTCGCAACTGTTGTCGCATTCATCCACGAAATCCAGATTCGTGCTGCCCACTACTTCGCCCTTGCGTCCGCTGGCAATTGTGTAGTAGTAAGTCTGATTAATCGCTCCGATGGCTGAGCCCAGATCTTCGAGCTCTTCGTTGACACCGTAAGACAGTTCCGTCAGTCCCACGATCATGCCCAGTACCAGAATCGTGCCGACAAGTACCAATTCCGCGGAGACCACAAAACCGTTTTCGTCGTTCTTCAATGCGTGCAGAATGTTCATGTCGATGTCTCCCGTTTCCTGAGAAAGTCTGAGATGCGGACTCAGTTTCGATGAGCCGTACTCATGGTTGTTTAACCGGCTTCACTTTGATGCTCGGTTGATAAAAAGATGTAAAGCAGAGGCCGTGCCATTTGACTTTGCGCGCAAATCCCAATGCAGAAAAAGCAGGACATTAATCATCGCAAGTTGTTTGCATTAAACGGCTTGTGGAGTTATTGGAAATGTTCAAATCATTGAACATACCTGCGAAGGTCCGCGTGGGTGATGTTGCCGATCGGCAACATCGGCTCCGCGGTATTTCAGAGAAATTCTGAAGCAGGTCCTGTGAAACTCAGGGAAAATGAGGCGTTGCCACACGCCGCATCAAATGGTGACTTTTGGCAGCGCCGGACTCCGTGAGTCACGGCCGGGAATCCAGGACATGACGCAGAATGAACTTTTTGGTGTGCTGAATCTGTTTAAGCCCGCCGGCGTTACCTCGCGGGATGTCGTGAATACTGTGCAGCGGCTGATCCGTCCGGCGAAATGTGGCCACGCAGGAACTCTGGATCCAATGGCGACAGGTGTCCTCCTGATCGGGGTCGGCCCCGCAACGCGACTCATGACAATCCTGCAGGAAGGAACCAAGACATACGCTGCACAGTTCGTGCTGGGGCAGTCCAGTGACACGGACGACAGCACCGGACAAATCTGGCAGCATGATCCAGCGCCGGCGATTCCTGACCGTGAATCGATCGAGCAACACCTGCAGGCCATGACGGGAGTGGCGTCACAGGTGCCACCTGATTTTTCAGCGGTACATGTTCGCGGGCAAAGGGCGTACGATCTGGCACGCCGCGGGGAAGCCGTCGAATTGTCGGCACGTGAAGTTGAGATTCATTCGATTCGCCTGCTGGATTACCAATGGCCTTGTGTGGAACTGGAAATTGTCTGCGGTTCCGGTACTTATATTCGTTCCATCGCCCGCGACCTGGGCAGGAGTCTTGGGTGCGGTGGATTGATGAGCCGCCTAAAGCGTACTCGCGTCGGAAACTTTTCCTGTTCCGATGCAATTCCTGCTGACAATCTAACGCTGGATACGATCCGCTCAGCGCTGTATCCAGCCATCAGTGCCGTGCAGCACTTGCCGCAGTACGACTGCTCTGCGAAAGATGTCGCGGATCTGCAGTGTGGTCGCGTCCTTGCTGTCACGGATGATCGCCTGCGGTCAGACCATCCGGTTGCCGTCGATGAACAAATTGCATTGACAGCCCATGACTCCCGTGACCTGCTGGCTATTGCTGTGATCACTCCGGATCGGCGTCTACAGCCGCGAACCGTGTTTGTCCGTCGATAGACGGCCGGTCGACGGTTGGGGCAACGGCAAATCGGCTGGCTGAATGTGGCCGCGGGATGCCATTTGCACACTCGTCATTCACTCTGCGAATGTGTGCGCCCAGTTGATTTAGTTTTGTTTCAAATGCGTGATAGCCGCGGTCGAGATGATAAACACGACGAATTTCCGAACGGCCTTCTGCTGCCAGAGCCGCCAGGACCAGTGCCGCACTCGCCCGCAGGTCCGACGCCATTACCGGAGCAGCGGATAACCTCGTGACGCCGTTGATCATCGCCGTATTTCCGTGAATGTGAATGTCTGCTCCCATCCTGACAAGCTCAGCAGCATGCATGAAGCGTTCCGGAAAGACACGATCGGTAATTTCGCTGCGGCCAGGGACTGTCGACAGCAGGGCCATGAACTGAGCCTGACAGTCCGTTGGCAATCCTGGGTAGGGTTCAGCCATCAGGAACCGCGGGAATCGTGGAGCACTGCCTCGAACGTGCAGCGTGTTTTCCGTCGTATCGACCGTCACGCCCATCTCGACAAGTGTGTTCAGCACGCGAGTCATGTCCATTGTCGGTGCGTTGTGAATCATCACGTTGCCGCGGGTGATCGCCGCGGCAAGGGCCAGCGTCGCTGCTTCGATGCGATCCGGGATCACCGTGTGGCAAACATTGTGCAGCTGTTCCACACCCTGGATCTCGACAATTGATGTGCCGACACCTGATATTCTTGCTCCGGCACGGTTCAGAAACTGGGCAAAATCCTGAACTTCGGGCTC
Organism: Planctomycetaceae bacterium; assembly: GCA_020426105.1. Taxonomy (GTDB): domain Bacteria; phylum Planctomycetota; class Planctomycetia; order Planctomycetales; family Planctomycetaceae; genus SXXK01. The sequence continues at coordinate 4,668 of JAGQQS010000610.1, read as the reverse complement.
GCGGGCGGCGGAGCGGATGATGGTGTGACCTTTTGCCAATGCCGCCGCCATCATGACGTTGCAGGTACCAGTGACAGTGGGACCATGAGGGCCGCATAAGTCCACATCCGCGCCCCTGAGCTGCCTCGCCTCTGCCACAATATAACCACCTTCGAGCCGAATGTCGGCCCCCAACGCTGCCAGTCCGCGAAGGTGCAGATCAATCGGGCGATGACCGATGTTGCAGCCTCCAGGCAGTGAAACCCGGGCGTGGCCGAATCGCGTTAGCAAGGGGCCGAGAACACAAACGCCCGCACGCATCTGCCGGACCAGCTCGTATGGCGCCACCGACGAACGCACGTTACGGGAATCGATCTGGACGGCTCCGTCGCTGCGAAAATCGAGGGTGGCACCGATTGACTGGAGCAACTGTCGCATCGTGACAATGTCACGCAACTGCGGAACCTGTTGCAGAACAACTTCTCCGTTGATGGCAAGGGACGCAGCCATGATCGGCAGACACGCGTTCTTGCTGCCATCAACGCGCACTGAACCGTGCAGCGGATGACCGCCTTCAACAAAAAACATGTCCACAATCAGCGTCCTTTCTGATCATCACGCTCTACAGGATCCCTTCGACGATTCTGCTCGTTCCGCTGAGATCCCGACGAATCGCCGTGGACTTAAACCCGGATTCCTGCAGCAGTGCAGACACTGTCTCACATTGGGCCGGATCGAGTTCCAGAAGAATGAACCCGCCCGGTTTTAAGATCTTTGGCGCGTCAGCGGCAATTCGGCGAACGATATCCAGCCCATCATGCCCCGCAAATAATGCCTCGGGCGGCTCATGCTGCGCAACCTCCGGCTGCAGTGCCTCACGTTCATCCTCCCGAATATACGGCGGATTGCTGATCAATCCGTCGAATTGAACACCTCCGTCAAGGAGTGGTTCCAGTACATCACCGGCCATTAACGTCACTCGATCTGCCACGTTCAGCTTTTGCACATTCAGTGTGGCGATTTCCATCGCACGAGGCGACAAGTCTGTTGCCATGACGCTGCATCGCGGACGCTGTCGAGCGATCGTCACGGCAATACATCCGGAGCCAAACCCTACTTCAGCAATATGGCGCGGCTCTTCCCTGGGAATATGCTCCAGACAGGCATCGACCAGAATTTCTGTTTCCGGTCGCGGAATCAATACGCCCTTACCGACTTCAAAACTGCGGCCATAGAATTCCCGCGTGCCGATGATATAGGCAAGCGGTTCACGCCGCGCACGGCGCTGTACCGACTCTCGCATCTGTGTCCGTTCTGCTTCCGACAGCTCGTCATCAATGTCGGTATATAATCGGATGCGCTGACACTGGCGGGCATGAGCCAACAGCAGTTCCGCTTCCAGTCGCGGTGATTCCACACCTTTCTGTTTCAGAAACCCCGTGGTCCATTCCAGAATCCGTCGCACTGTCCATACGTCCGCACTCGCAGGTTTATTGGCTGGTGTTGACATGAGTACAACGGCGATCCATCAGCAGGTCGAAACGGCAGGCAGCAGCTCAAACTCTGATTGTAGTTCGAATCGCGTGGCGAGTTCTACATCGCGGACGATCTTTTTGCAGAACGCCCGACTAACCAGACTTAACTGAATTTCCGTGAGTCTGTTTGAGAACCTTGTATGGGTGCCTGTTTGGGAGGACGAAGCGCCTTCTGAGCCGCGTGAAACGTGGAACTTGTGCCCCCCCCCGCAGCTCGACAAAAGCCTCGCCCTCTGTCTAATCGGACAGACTCCGACAGACGCCTTCGGAAAACAGGATGCGGATGAGCCTCGTCGTGCGTTGGTCCCGGCAGAGCGGGATGTTTTAACCCGTGACCAACACCGCATGCACTCAAATAAATTATTCCTAAACCATCTTCACTACCCATTGCCCCCAGACCCCAATGTTCTGTACTTGAAATCCTGGAGACACAGAGCCGCGATTGGTGGAACGCAACTCAATCAATTGACAATTTGAATTTGACGTATTAGAAGCCCGCATAATCACTAAACGCCCATAAGCTATTTGGATGTACTTATTTCGCCAAAACTCTGATTTCCACATTGTAAAATCAAGCCGAGTGCGTGGTATAGGCAGACAGAGAAAAGAATGACCCGCAATCAGTAGCAGTGATGGTTCGTCTGCGGCAGCGGACGGGACTTAGATTGTGCCTGCTACTGTGGAAGTTTCTTCTTGTATTTCTGCCTTAGTGCTGTTGTGTTCAAGTCACGTCGTGTGAATTGTTCCGGGAGAAAAGGTATGGAGATAGTTTTCAGGCATCCTCGGTCATGGGCGGCGTCGGGCGCATCTTCCGAAGGCAGACCCTGCAGCGGGTTCACCCTGATTGAACTATTGGTCGTCATGGCGATCATCTCGGTCCTGCTGTCGTTGCTGATACCATCAATCCAGGGTGCAAGAGAGTCCGCTCGAAAGATTCAGTGTCAGTCGAATCTGAAGCAAATGGGATTGGCCCTTCAGAATTTTCATAGTGCGCATAATAAATTTCCCGCCGGAAAGCTCGGCATGTCAGGACTGAATCACTCGTGGTGTCTTTACCTGCTCCCATTCCTTGAGCAGGGACCTCTGGCAGCACAATTTGACATGTCGAAACCATGGGATGATCCGGGTAAGAACGTCGAAGCAGCATCGGTGTCACTCAGCATTTTCCAGTGCCCGACTTCTTCCATGCAATTTGCGGGTGGCATTGACTACTGTGGAATCACAGGTGGTACCCAGGGAGGACTTCCGTTTGGAGATGGCCGCAGTGAGGCGCTTGGTTCGGGCGTCCTCGTAACAGTCAACGAGGCAACTCCATCGTACGTCTCGTATCGCGACGTGACTGACGGAGCCTCAAATACGATCTGCATTTCCGAATCACAGGGACGCGACGACGAGACTGGTCGCTGGGCATCGGGAGATAATCTGGTTGCGACGGACATCAATCCGGTTAATACGCCCGGAAAGCTCTTCAGTTTTCATCGGTCCGGAGTCCATGCTGTGCGGGCCGACGGCAGCGTGATGTTTATTTCCAGCAATATCGATCTATCGGTACTGGGGGCTGTTTCAACTCGAAATGGTGGTGAGGTCAATGGTGAATAGGGCCTCGCTTTAGACGAGCCGTTCTGGCAATGGTAATTTGACTGAGAGATCGCTGAGCATGGATCTTCAGCACTGTTTTCCCCTGCAGCCGCAGGATACGTTCAGGTAGGCGACGTTGGAAACGTCGTCAGGTTTTGAAGAATGGATTCGAGAACAATTAGTTTCATTGAAAGGGAGTTGAAAATGTTGCGAAAGGTGTTGATGGTGGCGCTGGCTCTGTTTCTGATGAGCAGTGATTCATTCGCCGGTGGAGGAGGAAAGAGTAACGGGACACTTGTCGTCAGGAATAATGCGGCAAACAGTGTGGCAATTGTCGTTGATCCACCGACGGCATGGGCCGCATGGGTCGCGCCTTTTACTGCTGCTCAGAAGGCACAGCTGGCAAAACGGGCGACGATTGTCGCTTCTTCCGGCTCGCAAAGCCTGGCACTTAAGAAAGGGGCGCACAAAATTCTGGCGGTGAACACCGTTACAGAAGCCTTTACCTTGACGGATATTTCGATCGTGAAGAAGCAGACGACGACGATTAACGTCAATCCATAGATTGTAACTGTTAGTTCGCCACTTTGATGGCGGTGCACGGAGCCTGTGAATGCCCTTCGGGTTTCACAGGCTTTCTTTATGTTTCGCACTTAGCTGGACGTTACTGGCCATGCACAACGTCAGTTCGACTGTCACACCTGCACCACGCGTTCCACGGTATGCACCCAGCATAAGTACCGCAGTGATGATGCTGATGGCGGTGGTGAGTGGATTGATGCTGGGCGCGTGCTGGCTGCAGCGTCCGTCGCCCGGCCCGGCCATGGTATCGTGGATCTTGTGGACGCTGATACTGCTGCTCTGCACCGCTGAAACTCCCCGCTCAAGCGGAATTCGATGGTTCGTGGCCGGATTTTGTGTGCGTTTTGTGGCCTTCCATTGGATCCCGGGGGTTGTGGCGGAGAACTTTGAGATAAACGTTCCGGTGGCGTGGCTTTTCTTTATCGTGATGATTGCGTTCGAGTCCCTGACGTGGCTCCTGCTGGGTGTCATCGCCTGCCATGTCTTCCGCTTTCGCACCGTTTCGGTCTGGATTTTACCTTCACTGGTCATCATTCTCGATCAATATTTCCCTCGCGTATTTCCCTGGTCGATGGGACATTTGCTGATCGGTTATCGTCCGTTCGTTCAGATGGCCGATCTCGGGGGTACGCTCGGCGTGACGTGGTATATGACGATCGTCTCCTGCGTGATTGTGAATTACCTCAATGCACGGTTTCGGACGTTTTCGATTCAGGCAGATCGCAGCACTGGCCGAGCAAGATATCAGGCAGTCAGGTTTTCCCTGACCATTCTCGCACTTTTGATTGTTCCCGTTAGCTATGGGATTCACCGCGAATCACAATCGGACTCGCTCGTGAACGATCTGCTGCCGATTCGCGTGGCTGCCGTGCAGGTGGATTCTTCCTTTGTGCGGGCCGAAGAGAAGCTGCGTCATTTATCTCTTCAGATTAAGCCAACACCCGAACTGGTCGTCTGGCCGGAGTCGTCTCTGGGGGTTTACAGTGATCGCCTT
>JAGQQS010000609.1 GCA_020426105.1 Planctomycetaceae bacterium | reverse complement strand
TCGTTCATCGCGACATCAAGCCGGCAAACATTCTGCTGGAAAACGGTGTCGGAGTCAAAATCGCGGACTTCGGCCTTGCCAGATTGCTCGGTCAATCGCCCACCATGCCGACACTAACGGGCACTCATCAACTGATGGGCACACCGGCCTACATGGCCCCGGAACAAATCGAAGGCCTGCCGGGCATTGATCACCGAGCCGACATCTATTCCATGGGCGTCGTCTTCTACGAACTGCTCACTGGTGAATTGCCGCTCGGCCGTTTCTCCCCGCCGTCCGAACGCGCCAAAACGGATGTGCGACTGGATGAGGTGGTATTCAGAACATTGGCTAAAGATCCCAGTCGAAGATACCAGCAGGCCAGTCAATTGAAGACAGATGTGGACACGCTCCGTTTGCCTCGCACTCATGCCGGGGCGACTGTTGCGCACCCTCATCGAAGGCGATTTCGGATTGCGGTTGCCATTTCGACCATTGGTGGATTGATGGTTTCTGTAATCGTGTTTACACCGATCATATTGCTCATGAGGCAGGAGTATTTACGGGGGGACGCCATCAAAGATGACTGGATACCACTTCAAGCAAAACACAAAGCAAGATCTGAAGCAACCTTGAAGAGCCCCTTCTCCCGTTCAGAGCCTCTCTATGGCCAACCCGCGATATTCATTGATGAATCCGGACCAACTTTAAATGCCGCCGAGTTTTCCTTGTCTGGCGAACAGCTTAATGCCGTCAACAAAATCCTGAAAACCATCCGCGAACACTATCTTCAGGAAGAAGCACTGCACTCGGCTTTTTCCATAGATATCGCTGGTGTTCAGACTACGGAACTTCAACCATTTCCAGAACAGGTCCGCATCATTGAAAATGACTTCTGGACGCAAATCGCGGAAGTTATTCCTGTCGAGATGCAGAGACAGTTTCGCGACCGATTGGAATTGTACTCTTCATCCACGAGACGGCAGAATGGTGGGATGCAGCGCAATGAAGATGACGATCCAGAACCGATGAGTTTTTACAGCGATACGCCGGACGAGTCACCCGGCTGGAAAGACTCAGCATCGCGGTACCATCCAGGACTACTCGGATGGCGTCAAGACCTGTTGCCGATCCAGGTGCGAATTGCGCCACAGGATGGATTGTTCGAACTTTCTGTCGCCTGGAAGATTAATCCGCTAAATGTAAGATTAAAAACGTCCGTTCTTCCCGCATCGCTTCAACGCTTCTACCGTGAAACCGGTCCCTGGATGGCCGTTGAAAAAGCAAAGGCCGCCTACGTTACAAGAAACTGGATGCAGGTCGCCGATGCGTTTTCTCGTACAGGGCGGTTTCGTTGGTATCTGAGTGCCGAGGCAAGAAGCGACGGCACTGCCAATAGTCTGCCAGTGCCCGAGTTCGGCAACGAAATCGCGAGGTTGAACGAGTTCTTTGAACGCACCCGACCGCCGATCGAGAAGAACGACGAAATCCTGCGACAGTTGGAAGAGATCAAGACTTTGATTCGCACCAACCCCGCCATCGCTGTCGAGGGACTTTGCAGTCAAGGCGCCCAGACGTTTTCCGACGACGTCGGCAAGGCATGGTTTCTGATGAGCGTAATCGATGCCGCGACAAGACACACGGTTGACTTCGAACCGGCAACTTACAAACTTGAAGGAGTGCAGATTAACGAACACAACGCTGCGACCGGCCAACTGGTCTCACCTGACGGCAAGACGTCATTGCCGATCAAATTCTCGTTCCTTGACGATCAATGGAAAATCGACAGCATTGGCTCAGACGAAGAATTTCAGCAGCAGATCCGAAACTCACAGCATGCCGAAATCGAAGCTGTGCTGGAGAACGCTCGCATGGCGTACGCAGCCAAAGAATGGCAGAACCTGGCCGATTGCTTTACACATACAGGACGAATTTGCTGGGCACAATTCGGATTTGATGCTCCCTTAGCCATCAACAGTCCGGCAGAACCAACTTCGAATGGAATGACACAGGAACTTGTGAACGAACTAATCACCCATAACTCGGATCTAGCCGTGCTTCGAAGCGCTGCTTTTGAACGAGTCATCACCCGGGCCTGTCTGGCCCCACCCGCTGCAGTAAGAGACACGTTTGCACAAGCGGAGAATCTGCTTTCAGAAGAATTCAGCAAGATATTGCTGGGATCCAAATTGTTACATCGCGTTGAAACTCCCATTTCATCGCTCAGGCTGACTGACGTGCATATCAACGGAGACATCGGAAGTGGAAATGTCGTTTCGGAATAGCTTACGAAGCCTGTACAGGTTTCGTTTCGTCAACAGGGGGCGCAATGGAAAATCGATATCCTCGGATCGCCGGAAGAGTTACAAACGAAGATGAGGCGTACACTGGAACGTCGTCTGAGCGAAGTTCTGCCAGATCTGCTTGATTCCTTCCAAAAAGGCGCATGGCTCGTTGCGTCCGAAACTTTTACCACGCACGGTCAGTTGCGGTGGCTGCTTGAAGCCGAATCCCGAGTCCTGGAGGCGCAAGCGCACCTGTCGCCCGAGATCGCACAACGACGAATTGCCGTCCGAATGGATGCCGTTGAGAGAACGAAACATCTCTGCGATGTTGACCCTGCATCCATGGAGGAGTTCGATACACTTCGAAGCAAGCTATCAACTGCCAACACAGGTGATATAGAACAATTGCTGGCTGACTTTTGCACAGAAATCCCAGCCGAGAAAATCCAGGCTCGATTTATAGTCGCGATTGCCGACCTTTCAGCCTGTGATCTACCGTTCGATCTTCCGCAATTCATATTGAAAGATGTGAAGATCATGGAAAGCGATCCGCAGACGAAAATCGTTGCGACGCTCGCTGAATCTGATGTGCTGGTCTGTTTCAAAATTGATCAGGACAAATGGAAGATCGATGCTCTTGGCTCGCTCGAACAGCTCCAGCAGCACGCGCGAGTTCTCCTGCAGCGAAAGGGAGCCTCACCGGATTAGCCGCCGCTGGGACTCGACATCATTCAAATCGACGGACTCTGGAAGCTCAATACGATCATCGACCCTGCTAACCGTAGCGGAGACCTTTGTACAATGTTTCGTCCAGTGCGACGGCCAGGAC
>JAGQQS010000608.1 GCA_020426105.1 Planctomycetaceae bacterium | reverse complement strand
CGAGGTTTCCATTCGGCGTGCGGCGTGATTCCGGTGCGAACAATTTCGTGGAGCCGCGCGGAGGTCTGGATCGTTTGTTGTCGCAGCGTTTCGGCGAAGAGAACTTCTCGGCGATGCTGGCTTTTGATGTGAAAGATGGCACCGGCGGGGACGGTGACGTGCAGCATTTCTTCCAGGCACATGGCCTGAGCGCAGAGCTGGACTTCGTCATTGTCCCAGCGTCGTTTTTTGCCGCGTTTGAAATCGACGGGGTACGGGACAGGCTGGCAAAACGCCCGGAGCGCGGACGTCTGGTCCGAGGACGTCTCGTCCGCAGTGTTTTTCTGCGTAGCAGAGGTCTCGACCGCTGACGTTTGCACGTGAGCGGACGGGACGTCCGCGCTCCCGGCTGGTGCGGACGGGACGACGTCCCCGCTCCGGAATTCCACAAGGTCGGCTTTGCCAGTGACGCCGAGTCGATACGACACCAGCATCATGCCCGTAACGTTTCGCTTGTTGCCTCGTTTGAGATTCGCGGTCTGATCGACTTTTCGATGAGCGTATTCGCCTTCGGCAGTGTATTGGTTGTCCTTCCAGATTTGCTCGACGAGATGTAACGCCAGCCGCCGTTCACAGAACAGCAGGTCGTTCAGATATCGCAGAGGCAGAAGATCGTCTTCAGCAAATGGTGAGGAATCGGACAATCAAAAGTCTCCGTCGGCGAACGTGGATCGTGATTACCATCCGCAGCTTCAGGGGTGAGTGGTCAGCGCTTCATCCAGGAGAATGACATTGAATCCCGCGATGTTACGAAATCCGAGGTCATTGGTCAGAAAACACGAAGCCGCCTGGTGAATGGCAGTTACCGCATGAATGGCATCGGGCGAACGCAGTTTTGGAACCTTCGCTCGCATTTCCGCTGCGGCTCGCAGAATGGCCGGGGAAATCGGCACAAGTCGAATTCCGGTGAATGACAGAAACGATTCGTAGTCAGCGGCCAACTGGCTGAGGCCTGCGCGATAAGGCCCGACAAGCGTTTCGAGCAGGACAAGTTCGCTCATGACGACAACCAGTTTCCCGGTTTCAACGGATTCCCACAGTGGCCGGAGCAGTGGGCTGTACTTCGGATGTTTTTCAACCGTGTAGATGACAATGTTGGCATCCACGGCGATAACACCGGAATTGGGCAGCGTTATTGATCCCATGATTCGCGATCCTGCCGGAACTGCGCTTGGTATTCATTCCAATCAGCGACAGCGCGCGGCCCCGGTGGCAGGGAGTCGATGAAATCAAGCAGACTTGTGGTCGATCGAGCTGGTGCCGAGCTTGAACGCACGACAACCTCGACCCAATCCCCATCGATCAACTCCGGCGCCACAATCTCCAGCCGATGCCCGGTCAGCACCTGCACTGTTTGTCGTATTACTGTCATTTCTGTCTCTCCCGTCTTTGCGACAAACGTCGCTTTGAAAGAAATTGTCTACACGAAATCATACCGAAGTTTTCCGGTGGACGCATTGAAAAGGCAGAGGAACTGGCCTCGTGTGCATTTTTGCCGGTCGAAATGATTGTCCTCGTCGATGGTGCGTCCATTGTCAAATGATAAAGCCGTCGTGGCCGCCGTCGATGGGTGGCAGTACTCCTTCCATGTAACCAAGGAAGTTGTCATAGTCTGTCCTTGACTCGTTCCAGGGTTGCTTGCCTGTCATTCGGCGTTAACGATGTGGAAAGGTGCTCGACTGCTCCGGCACCGCAAACGTCTGCAAGGTACCGTGCAATGGCGGCAGCTGACTGCACCGTGTTGACGATCAATAAACGCGGCCCATCGACTTCCCGGATGACGCACAAGCTGCGAAGATTCACTCATATTGCGGACTCTAACGTGGTGCCTGGTCAGATCGCGGGAGGCTGACCGAACGATTGTTTCACAGCCCTGAGACGTGGGGCGGGCGACATAGGAGCGAGTGGTGTAAAGAGTAGTACTTACTACTGCAGCTTCCAGCTTAGTCACGATACGTCCGGTATTCTTCGAAGGATGCGGATTAATCCGGAGAATTTCGGAGCAAAGTTCGATGCTGTTCGGAGAAAAACACCGTCGCTCAATTCCTTCGGCATCGCGGTCTTTTTATGGCCTCGTGCAAATTCAGGATCATGGTCCTGGCGACGCGTCAGTTCGGAAACGGCAGAAATAGTCAATTCTGATGTGTCCCCGTAACGCTCCTGTAAGACTGTTGTGCCGCCTTATTTTCTTCGCCCGAGCCAGACGAGGGCGGCTCCAAAGCAGCTGATGAGTGCCGATGTGACGAGGAACCATGCGGGCAGTGATGATTCGTTTTCAACATTCAGGTTGAGCCCGATCGCCTGAAATACGGGATCGAGTTCCTTCAGGGACAACAACAACCCATTGCTGATCGCGTGCATCGTCATGCCGGGGAAAATGCTGCCGCTGCTCAGGCGAATTCCACATAGTACAAGTCCCAGCAGAAAGGTTGCCGGAAAACGCTCCAGCGTCAGCGATTGATCGACAACCACATGAAAGGCCGCAAACACAAAAGTACTGATCAGCATCGGCTTCAGCCACATGCCGCTGTTCTTCTGAAGTGTGTTGATCAGAAATCCCCGAAAGAACAGCTCTTCACAGACGGCAGGGATCAGTGCCAAAGTCACGATACGAATCAAAAATGGTGTTTCTGACGTCAGACGCTCGGCCAATTCCCTGAGCTTCGTGTTGTTCAGCAGTTCCATCCATTGCAGAGGGCCCTTCGAAAACACGAGGACCTGATACGCGATCGTCCACAATGTGCCACCCAGCAGGACGGCTCCGATGAGTGCGGTTAGATGAAACCGACGCAGCGCGAATGCATTCACCGCGGAGACACGCAGCCATGTGGTGATGACGACTGGCAATGCGGCGAACAGCACAATCGTCAGGATACCGGAAAGGATTAGTTGCCCGGTCAGATTTTCCGGCGCGACGATTCGGCTGCGGAGTCCGGACAGCACCAGGAACAGCGGGACCAGGACGACGAGCCAGCCAATTCCCACGGAAACCGGAACTCGAATGCGTTTCTCTTGCGGCCGTTTCAGCATCAGGGCGGCTCCGGCGGAATTGCCGAACAGAACCGTGTCATGTCCAAACACACCGGCCGCAACTCGGAGCGCCAGGATTGTATAGACGAGTGTCGAAAGCAGCGTGATGACATAGAGATGGATGGCAGCGGTCCCCTGGAAGAGTTCGCGGCCGAGCAGAACGATATTCACGAGCGGCAGAATTGCGAGACCTGCGGTCAGATTCACGCCTGGCATCAGGCTCAGAATTCCTGGAGCGAGCGAAACCAGCATGAGTGGAATCAACCAGGCCTGAGCTTCGCGAAAGCTGCGGGCGAAACTGGTGATTGACAACAGGACCGCAGAAAAAAACGAAGCGAACACAACCAATAATGCCAGCACTGAAAAAAACATGCGGAACGATGCCCCGTCCGCGAGTAACACGCGGTCGAATCCGGTGGCGTAGAGTGTGAGCAGCATGGCGATCAGATTGATGAGAGCCGTCAGAACCGCGACGGTTACGACAGCGATAAATTTTCCTGTCAGCAACTGAGCCCGTGAAACCGGAGCTGCCATGAGCATTTCAAGAGTTCCGCGCTCGCGTTCTCCGGCTGTCAGGTCAATGGCGGGATACACTGCTCCGGTCATCGTCATCAGGACGAGCATCAGCGGTACGAAGGCGCCCAGAGGCGAAGGCGCCGGAGTTCTGCTGGCCACTGTATGTCGTGAGATCGTAGGCATGATGGAGGAGCGAAAACGCGTCTGGTCGAGCAACTGTCTGACTTCGCGTTCGCGAAAGGCCTGCAGTCGCTGTTCAACGACGATCGCTGCGCGCCGACTGAACGCGTCACCGCTGAGGCTGATGACTTCAAAATCTCCCGGCGTCACTCCCCCAGTCACTGCGTCACGAACCGCGAGTTTCACACGAACGGCGACATCCGCTTCTTTCGCCTGCAGAATTTCTTCGATGAACTCAGATTTTGCCGGCTGTCCATAGCGTTGTAGTCGGACCGGAGGTCCATCGGCATCTTCACTGCGTGCCAGCGTTCCGATTTCGGTCCCTGTTGATGGCCCGGCAAGTGTGCGTGCAACATCCTGCAGCGAAGGTGTCTGATCATGGCTGAGTTTTGAATCATTTCCGGAATCGTCGGCGGGATTTACATCTCTTTCAGGCCCCTTCTCGATCGCTGTGGCGATCTCGTCCGGAATGTTTCCGTCGAAGACGACGATTGCGGCAGGAGCATTGGGATCAATGCGATTAATCGCGAATCTCTGGATCACGGAGCCGAGCAGCGGATACACAATCAGGGGCATGGCAATCAGAGTCGCGAGCGTTCTGCGGTCGCGCAGAGACTCCCGAAGTTCTTTGCGTGCCAGTCGCCAGATGCGACGGGGCGGTGAGCGTACGTGCGCGGCTGCTCGAGCACCGGGGCTGTCAGAAGATTCTGTCTCGCCGGACGGATCGTTGTCCAAACTCACTCCGTCCTCCCCTCGCAGATTGAAGATGCCGACACGTGGGCAGGCTGCATGGATTCTTCGGTCATGGAATTCTTCTGCTCCATCAGATCGAGAAACATATCGGTAATGGAATCGCGTCCTGATTGCTGACGGAGCACCGCCAGCGATCCCTGTAACTGCAGACGACCACGAAACATCAGGCCAAACCTGTCGCACAGCCGCTGAGCTTCTTCCAGGCGATGCGTACAGAACACGACAGCTTTGCCCATCTCCTTCAGCCTTGCGGTGAAATCAAAGATTCGTTTCGATCCGACAATATCCAGCCCTCGTGTCGGTTCGTCCATCAACACGACGGGCGGATCGTGCATGAGTGAACGGGCCAGATTCACTCGTTGCTGTTGTCCTGTACTCAAGCCCGCGCAAGGACGATCGACAAAGCTGCCAAGGTCGAACAGTTCGGTCAGTTGTTGAACCCGCAGCACCGCCTGTTCCTCGGTAACATCGTACAGGTCAGCAAAGTAGTGCATCAGTTCGCGTGGGGACAGCCACTGATAGAGTCCGGCACTCGCAGAGACGAGTGCCACGCTGCGTTTGACCAGCTCCGGCTGGGAGGCCACATCGAAACCCGCCACCGTAGCCTTACCTGAGGTTGGCTTCATCAGTCCCAGAATCATCCGCAACGTCGTGGTTTTTCCGGCGCCGTTGGCGCCCAATAAGCCAAAAACTTCACCATCGCGGACGGTGAGCGAAAGTCCGTTGACGGCATGGACGTCCCCAACCGGCGTCGTGAACGTTTTGTGAAGACCGGCTGCAACGATCAGATCGGGCATGTTTGAACTCACAACAAAACGGTCGTTTTCGGAGTCAGAGGCGATACGTTGGGGAGCGAGCCACAGAAAACGGGAGGCGGGAATCAATCGTACGGAGCAGCCTTCGGCCCAATCGGTCCCGGATCCCTGATCCGAGGCACCAGAAGCGTACCGGATGGCACGATAGTGTACGCCGTCCCGAATGCAGACGTGGGAGTGGAGCCGGAAGAATTCGGACTTGCAACGATTCTGCTGACGACCGGTTTTCGTCGCAGTTTCAAGGAACTTGCGGTGGTGCTTGTCATGGATTCCGCATCCCGATACCCTGCCCCCCCTGTCCCAGAACCTCCCCATTGACTGTAGATGGGCGGGTTATGCGATAGAATAAGCCGCTTTCGAAAGGATCGGACGGCATTCGTGAATCTGCGTTGACGTTTAGAGGTCTTCCCTTGTTGGATCAGGATCGAATTGTCATCACCGGAATCGGACTGACTTCCCCCAACGGAAACAGTCTCGGGGAATACCGTCAGAATCTGCTGGCAGGGAAGTCGGGCGTGGTCAACTATGAGACCCGCTATATGGGGCCGGTCCTGGCCGGTGTCTGCAGTTTTGATGAATTGCGGTACCAAAAAAAGAAGGACATTCGCCGAGGGACACGTGCAGGATCGATCGCGGTGTATTGCGCGAATGAGGCCGTGCGTGACTCGGGGCTTGACTGGCCAAACGTCGCGCGTGACCGGGTCGGTGTTTACATCGGAATCACCGAGCACGGCAATGTGGAGACCGAGAACGAGATCTATGAAATCTCGAAATTTCAGTATGACACAAAAGTCTGGTCACACCATCATAATCCACGTACGGTCGCAAATAACGCCGCTGGAGAAGTGACCCTGAATATGGGGATCACCGGGCCACATTTGACCCTCGGCGCCGCCTGCGCTGCAGGGAATGCGGGCTTTATCCATGCGGCGCAGATGTTGCGGCTGAATGAAGTCGATATCGCGGTTGCCGGTGGAGTTTCCGAAAGTATCCACACGTTCGGGATTTTTGCCAGTTTTGCGGCTCAGGGGGCGCTGGCGACCCACGAGGATCCCACGAAAGCCTGCCGCCCTTTCGATCTCAATCGCAACGGCATCGTCGTGGCGGAAGGAGGCGGCATCTGTACCGTGGAGCGGCTGCCGGATGCACTGGCCCGAGGTGCTCGAATTTATGCCGAAATCATCGGCTACGCCATGAATTCAGACGCGCGCGATTTCGTACTCCCGGATGCCAATCGTCAGGCGGAATGCATGCAACTGGCGATGAAACGCGCAAAAATCAATGCTGACCAGATCGATATTGTCAGTAGTCACGCGACTGCTACCGAACAAGGGGATATCGAAGAAGCGAGTGCTCTCCGGCGGATTTTCGCCGACAGTCACGCGGTCATTAACAACACGAAGAGCTTCATTGGTCACGCAATGGGGGCTGCGGGTGCTCTGGAAATGCTGGGCAATTTGCCCTCATTTGACGATGGGATTGCTCACGCTACAATCAACCTGGACGATTTAGACCCACGATGCGCACTTCCGAATCTTGTTATCAATCAACCGCGAGAATTGGGTCGGGTGGACTGCATTCTGAACAACTCGTTCGGTATGCTGGGCATCAATTCGGTGGTCATCATTCGGAAGTTTCAGGGCTGAATGTGGAAGCGTAAGTGGCGCTGGTTGCCGTTGTTTGGATTTCAAGGATTTTGGATTTCCCCGATCGGGATCTACTGGCATAGCAAGAGGGTGGTTTAATGACGTCAGATCATATTCGGCAGGTGATTCTGGAGATTCTGGAGCGGATCGCTCCGGATGAGGATCTCACCGATCTTGACGACGCACGCCCGTTCCGCGAGCAGATGGAACTGGACAGCATGGACTTTCTGGATATTGTGATGGAACTGCGGAAGATGTACCGTATCCAGATTCCGGAAGAGGATTATCCCAATCTCAACACAATGGCCGGCACGGTTGAGTATCTGTTGCCGCGTCTGAAAGATGTAGCCGTCGGAGCGTGACACTTTTTTGTTGACTGACGTCTGAAAGTCACTGCTGTGCGTTATGACACCGTCATTATCGGTGCCGGGATGTCCGGCTTGTCGGCTGGCGTGCGTTTGGCATACTTTGAAAAGAGCGTTTGTATTCTGGAACGGCACACCACGATTGGTGGTCTGAACTCGTTCTATAGACTTCGCAAGCGCAATTACGACGTGGGGTTGCACGCCGTCACCAACTATGCCGAACCTGGCACGAAGCAGGGGCCACTTAGTAAGTTGCTGCGGCAGTTGCGGATGAAATGGGAAGATTTCGATCTGCGCCCGCAACTTCGGTCATCGATCGTGTTTCCCGACTGCAAGCTGCATTTTACGAATCAGTTTAACTTTTTCGTGGAACAGATCGCGGCTGCCTTTCCGCATCAGATAGACGGCTTCCGCAGACTGGTGACTCGAATTGCCGAACACGACGCGCTGGATCTGGAACGATCGGCGCTCTCCGCGCGGCAGGTCGTCTCAGAATATATCCGTGATCCGCTGCTCGTGGATATGATCTTCTGTCCCTTAATGTTTTACGGGAGCGCGACTCCGCGGGACATGGATTTCAACCAGTTCGTGATTATGTTCAAGAGCATTTTTCACGAGGGCTTTGGGCGACCTTTCGACGGGATTCGACTCATTTTGAAGCGGCTCGTACGGCACTTCAAATCGCTGGGCGGGCATCTGAAACTGCGCGCCGGAGTTCAGGAGATTCGTCAGACCAACGGCAAAGCCACGTCTGTGCTGCTGGATGATGGGACCGAAATCGAGGCCGACAATATCTTATCGTCGGCGGGGGCGGCTGAAACGATGCGGCTGGTCGATCCGCATGCTCCCCTGATGAAGGCTCAACCGGGCGACATTTCTTTCGTCGAATCCATCAGCGTGCTTGATTGCGAACCGGCATCATTGGGACACAGTGACACCATCGTATTTTACAGCGATTCTAAAGACTTCCACTACGAACGCCCGAATGTCCCCGTTGATTTAAGAAGCGGCATTGTGTGTTCGCCGAACAATTTCGATTACTCGCAGCCGCTGGAAGACGGGCGAATCCGGATCACTGCCCTGGCAGATCCGCATTACTGGCTGAACCTTCCCGAGGAAGAATATCTAGCTGCCAAAGAGTACTGGAATGCTCAAATCATCAACAGTGCGATGAAGCACCTGCCGGATTTCCGACCGCACGTCGTTGACACGGATGTCTTCACGCCGCGAACCATACGGCGATTTACCGGTCATCTGAATGGCTGCGTTTATGGTGCGCCGGAGAAGTTTGTCAACGGTCAAACATCTGTCCGGAATCTCTATCTCTGCGGGACCGATCAGGGATTTCTGGGGATCGTGGGCGCGATGCTCAGCGGGATCACGATTGCCAATCGTTATCTGCTGAAGTGAGGTTCAGCATACGCCTATACGCACATGACGGCACTTTGCTGGGGGGAGCGTGGTGCGCAAAGGCAGGTCACAGCCAGAAGCTCACGAGTTGCACGACAAAGATTGCAGCGCCGACGATCCCTTTGGCAAACATTCCCAGAAGTCGGCCTACCATCGCAGCGGTTCCGATTTCCGTCCGCATGCGGTGTGCGGTGCCTTTCCAGGCTTCTCCCAGCCATGCACCGACGAACGCTCCGACCGCCGCCCCGAGGATTGCACCGACCACGCTGCCCACGACGGGAATCGGAACTAAAAATGTGCCAATGATGCTGCCCGCAAACGACAACAGCATCGAAATCGCCAGCGCCCGGCGGCTGGCCCCTTTCTTTGCGGCTTTTGCGGAACCCATCGTCAGTTCAAGGATTTCACCCAGCCCGGAAAGGACGAGGCACACCAGCACGACTGCCCAGGAGGGGCCTCGACCAAAATCGCTCGCCAGCACAAAAATTCCCAGCATGCCCGTCATGAGCCAGTTGCCCGGCAGCAGAAACAGGTTCCCGAACAGAGCCACGGTATTCAGTGCAATCAGCAGGCCTGCCCACAACCAGTAGCTCGTCACGGCTTGTCGATCTTCGTCAGCAGATCTGCAGCCTGTTGCCGAATACCGGCATCCGGGCCTGGAAATTCGTCCGCAATTTTCTTGACAACGGTCAGCAGCATCGTACGACTCTCTGGATCAATCTGTGGCCAGAGGTCCGAGACCGCGGTCAGACAGTTACGGGCAATCTGCGACTCCTCAATGTGATACCGGGTTTCCGCCTGTTGAAGCTCCAGTGGAGTCGGTTCGGATTTGAGACTGCTGCCGGACTCTGCGGCAATTTCGTGCTCCGGCGCTGCATCGGCTTCAAAGTTGAACGGCTTGAGCGAACTCGTGAGCAGCTGAATCAGGGTTGGAACGGCATCAACCGAGCCGTTTCGTGCCAGACCGATTGCCGCATTCGCCCGGGCCTGTCGATTGCTGTCGGACAGCATGACGCGAAGGATCTTCAACGACTCGGGCCCGCTGACATTCCCCAGCGTGTATGCGGCAAGGTGTCGAACAATCACATCCGGATCCTGAGCCGCGCGCCGAATCTGTTCGAGCACGGCGGGATCCGAAATCGTCGGAGCCTCCAGTGGCAGGTGTCGTTCCGACATCGCAGGCGCATCAAGACCTGCGGCGATGGCATCCGAATATCCCGTGGCTTTATCAAAGTGCCGTCCGGCAATCAGAGCGATCGCCATCAGTGAACTTTTGCGGACCACATTGTCGTGTGAATCTGTCAGCGCCTCGGCAAGCACCGGAAGTGTCTTATCATCAGCATCCAGCGCACCCAGCATCCGGGCAAGAAACTCCTGATGCCGGATGTCTTCGTCGGAACCACTGGTTGAAGCAAGTGACTCGCTGAGCAGTTCTGTGAGTGATTCTGCAACGACCGGATTTTTTGCCAGGGGCTCGTGATCAATGGGGGGAGAAAGTTCTTCGTTCCGGAGCAGCTGCGCCAAGACTTCTGCTGCCGGCCAGCGACGAAGTTCGTTATTGCTCCTGATATCGGTAATCAGCTGCGTCCAGTCATTTTCAGAATGTGCCAGCTTTCCGAATAACGCCCAGACCGCGACGACAGCCATCACAATCAACGCTGGAATCAAAAACAACTGAACAATGAATCCGGCCGAAGGCGGTGTCACGGGCGGCAATTCTTCCGGCCGCGACACTTGAGAACCGTTGGATTCAGGAACTGTATGCTGTGAATTGGGGGTCATTCGCTTTCTCTGTGTTCCACGCAGGGCTCGGTCAGGCATCAGCAAAGGGGTCAGGAACCAATTGCCAAATTGCCCGAAGGGTGCTGCGCACTATTGGTTCCTGACCCCATTTCTGAGGCCCAGACCGCTCGTCGATAATACCGTCGCTCCATCATAGATCCGTTCCCGGACAAATGCAGGCATTGTTGAAAATCCCCGGCATTCGAGAATATCTTAAATACGCCAAAACGCCCGATTTGTGCAGAATTCCCGCCTGTTTCCACGGTTTGATTCAACCTGAAAGAATTCGGGAACCACTACCCTTAGGTAGTCCAGGTTGATTTGCCAGCGGATTCGGCTTCTCTATGATGCCTCGACTTCGCAAGTCTGCTGACCAGCAGAGTCAGGCAACCGACTTGATCGGTGACCTGGTGGATGGTAGAGCGAAGCGAGTAATTGGGATCACCAGTTTCTGCTCGGCAAGTTGCCGAAATTAATGAAAGCCCGAAGGTCGGGTTCGCCCGGACTGATCGCTAGCAGTCTGGAACCGCTGGCCGGATTTATCCAATTCAGAATTGAAATTTCCTGGAGACAAACGAAGGATGGCTGAACAGAAGGCGACAAACGTTACATGGCATGCACACAACATTACTCGCGAAGACCGGCAGAAGCTGAACGGACACCGTGGTGCAGTCCTTTGGTTCACAGGTCTGAGCGGCTGTGGCAAAAGTACGATCGCGAACGCCGTGGATCAGATTCTACACGAGCGGGGTGTGCATACCTTTGTGCTGGATGGCGACAACATCCGCATGGGGCTGAACAAGAATCTTGGTTTTACACCGGAAGACCGCACAGAAAACATCCGCCGTATCGGTGAAGTGGCGAAATTGTTTGCGGACGCGGCTACGATCGTGTCCACGGCGTTTATTTCGCCGTACAAGGCCGATCGGGATCTGGTACGTGGGTTGATGCCGCAGGGCGAATTCATCGAGATTTTGGTAGAGGCCAGTCTTGAGACCTGTGAATCACGTGATCCCAAAGGTTTGTACAAGAAGGCTCGCGCTGGCGAAATCA
>JAGQQS010000607.1 GCA_020426105.1 Planctomycetaceae bacterium | reverse complement strand
CCCCTGGACGAATTTCCGAAATCCGCGACTGCACTCTTTGGCAGCAGGATCTCTGTTTCGCTTCGCTTGCCGCATGTGCGGCGATAGAATCCGCTGATGAATCCTCCGACAAACTCTCAGCCGCGTTTGACGCTCAGCATCGCGATCTTGGCATTAATTTGTATCGCATTGCATTTCTCGTTGCGATGGACCGTGACCACGCCGATGATCGCAGGTCAGGTTCCGGCTGCGTGGCCGTTGATACTGGGGCTGGTCCTTGGAGGAATTCCGCTTGTCTGGGAGTTGTTGAAGCAGGCGTTCAGCGGAGAATTCGGCTCTGATCTGCTGGCCGGACTGGCCATGGTCACAGCGCTGCTTCAGGGGGAGTACCTCGCCGGGGTGTTTGTGGTATTGATGTTATCGGGTGGGCAGGCTCTGGAAGCATATGCCGTTCGCAGTGCGTCGTCGGTGCTGGATGCCCTCGCGAAACGCCTGCCTCAGACGGCTCACCGTCGCCTGACCGATGAAAAAATCACGGATATCGCACTCGGCGAGGTTGCCATTGGCGACACGCTGGTGATATTTCCCCATGAGATCTGTCCGGTAGATGGAACGGTCGTTGAGGGTCATGGATCGATGGATGAATCGTACCTGTCCGGCGAACCTTATCTGATGCCAAAAGCGCCCGGTGCTTCCGTGCTTTCCGGAGCGATCAATGGAAATGCGGTGCTTGTGATTCAAGCCGATCATCTCGCCGTGGATTCGCGATATGCCAAGATCATGGATGTGATGCGTGCTGCGGAGCAGCGAAAGCCGCGCATGCGACGGCTCGCCGATCGATTGGGTGCGTTCTACACACCACTGGCAGTTGTGATCGCAGGTCTCGCATGGCTGCTCAGTGGTGAAGCGACGCGATTTCTGGCGGTACTTGTGGTCGCCACGCCTTGTCCGCTGTTGATAGGAATTCCCGTGGCGATTCTGGGCGGAATATCACTCAGCGCACGGCGAGGAATTATTATTCGTGATCCAGGAGTTCTGGAACGAATTGATTCATGCACGGTTGCTATATTT
Organism: Planctomycetaceae bacterium; assembly: GCA_020426105.1. GTDB lineage: Bacteria > Planctomycetota > Planctomycetia > Planctomycetales > Planctomycetaceae > SXXK01. The sequence goes on along the minus strand of JAGQQS010000607.1, from coordinate 3,005 downwards.
GATAAAACAGGGACACTCACGTATGGAAGACCGGCATTGACCGAGTGTCTCACCGGCCCGGGAATGTCAGAATCTGAAGTGCTGCGACTGACGGCTGCACTGGAGCGCTATTCGCGACATCCACTGGCTGAATCCATCGTAAAAGGGGCGCACAAGCGAGGCCTCACAATTCCCGAAGCAACTCAGGTTCACGAACCACCGGGTCAGGGGCTGACCGGTCTCGTTGAGTCACATCAGGTTGAAGTCACCAGTCGGAAGAAGGTGATCGCTTCAGGGATCACCCGGCAACATGAACTGCCGGAACAATCGGCAGGACTCGAATGTGTTGTGCTGATTGATCGCAAGTTTGCCGCTGTGCTGCGATTTCGCGATGAACCGCGGCTCGATGGGAAATCGTTTATCGGGCACCTGCCAAAACACCATTTTTCGCGAGTCATGATTGTTTCCGGCGATCGCGAATCCGAAGTGCGGTATCTGGCTGCCGCAGTGGGCATTGAAGATGTCTATTTCAGTCAGTCACCTGAGGAGAAGCTTGAACTCGTCCGTGAGCAGACGCGAAAAGCCAAAACGCTGTATATGGGTGACGGGATCAATGACGCACCAGCACTGACAGCTGCGACAGTAGGCGTTGCGTTCGGGCAGTCCAGTGACGTCACCGCCGAAGCAGCCAGCGCGGTCATCCTTGAAAGTTCCCTGCTCAAGGTCGATGAGTTCTTTCATATCGGGCATCGCATGCGTACGATTGCCCTGCAGAGTGCCGTCGGCGGGATGCTGTTGAGTGTGATCGGGATGCTCGCTGCATCCATGGGATATCTGCCCCCCGTGGCGGGTGCTATCTGTCAGGAATTGATCGATATTCTTGCAGTCCTGAATTCACTCCGTGTCGCCTTTTACCCGGGCGCGCTCAGCGATATGAACGATAAATAATTTTTCGAACGAAATCACTGACGTTCAAATCTCGGCGTGGACTCATCGCACGACTTCGCCGCAGCCGTGGCATTCCAGCTTGCCGACCGACGCTTTTTGAAGTTCACACACGTGCGACAAAGGCCGTCGCGACTCTCTGAGTGATGAATAGGGTGGACGATGTTTATGTTTTCCGGCTCTGTCACGCAGAAATGGATCGTGCCATCGAGTTTTGTCGGATGCGTCGAAGTCAAGGTTCCGGGGCCAGCCAGCGCGGAGCAATCTGATCTGCCTCATCGGCCGTCGTGAGCCAGTGCAACAGGAGATCTTTCATCTCATAGATCTGTTCACGAAAATCGTCGTTAAGAGCCAGATTCGACATCTCGTCCGGATCCGTTTCCAGGTCGTACAGTTCTTCGAAACCGTCGGGATAGTAAATGTACTTCCAGCGTTTTGTGCGAACCATTTTGGCATCGGGGTGACGCGTGCCGCGGATTCCTTCGCCTTTGACGAACTCAAACGATTCTCGCGTCCCTGTGATCACTTCCGGAATGACGTTCTCACTGAAGACCGCGGTTCGGGGAACGTAGTGACGAGGCGATGGAGAGATAAGTCCTGCGAGACTTTTTCCCTGGCTTGTGTATGGTTCAGGAAGGCCGATCAATTCAAACAATGTTGGCAGGAGGTCCACGGATTCAATGAGTTCCTGGTATTGGGCCGGTCGTACATGTCCGGGAAATCGAATGAGAAACGGGACGCGCACGGACGATTCGAAGAAGCAATTCTTGCCCATCAAGCCATGTTCCAGCATCTGGTCGCCGTGATCCGACGTAAACACCACGATTGTATTGTCGGCAACGCCCGCCTCGTCGAGAGTCTTGAGGATCAGGCCGACTTCGCGATCAACGTGGCTGATAGCCCCATAATAGCTGCGATACATCCACTGCAGCCGTTCGCGATCAGTCTCATACTCGGGGCGAAAACGCAGAATTAATGTTCGCAGCGGAGGTGGCAACTTCATTATTTCGTCGAGCGTCATCTGCTTCGGCAACGGAATTTCGATTTCGTCATACATGGCATCAAACGGCTGCGGAACTTCGAATGGTGAGTGGGGTTTCCAGAAAGAGCTAAACAGAAAGAAAGGCTTTTTGCTCAGGGAGAGCCTGCGAAGATGATGTCGAGTTCGCTCTCCGGTCCATGTTGTTTCTGAATACCGTTCATCGATTGCCTGACGAAAGGGATTTTGCCCCACAGGGATGTCACTGGCCAGAGTACGGTGCTGGATGCCGGACTGGGGATCGTGTTGTTTGCGCCAGGCAATGTAATCAGAAAAGCGGTCAAGCGATGTGACGGCATCATGCAGTTCAACACTCTCAAATCCTGTGCGTCTTGCTTCCATCACCGTCGGCGGGAAGTAATGCAGTTTCCCAACGGCTGCTGTGGCGTAGCCGGCTTCCTGCAGTCGGCTCTGCATCAATACTTCGCCACGATCCAGCGGGGTATAATTGACGCGGTTGCGATGAGAGTGCGGATAACGCCCCGTAAAGAAGCTAATGCGGGATGGCACACACACCGGCGCCTGAACAAAGCAATGTGTGAAATTAGCGCTTTCGGCAGCCAGACGATCCAGATGCGGAGTCCTGATTAACCGGTTGCCGTTTGCACCGATGCAATCCCAGCGCTGCTGGTCGGTCATAATGAATAATATATTTGGCTGCCTGGAGTCGTCAGCAAAAGCGTCCGCAGCCTTGGCGCCGTTGAAAGACAGAATGGCAAATCCGAAAAAGACCAGTGCCTGGCGGCAGGTGCGAGTGTTCATGAGGGCCCACTGACTTGCAGGGTTCAACGGCGATAATCGGGATTGACAGCAGGCATGGCGGCATCCACCTCGGTTCGCCAGCGATGCAGTTGTTCGCGAAGTGCAGTTGCTTTGTCAGGCTGCATCAGGGCAACATCAGTCGTCTCACCAGGATCAGTATTGAGGTTAAACAGTTCGACCCGATTGTCTTCAAAGTATTCCAGCAATTTCCAGTCCCCGCTGCGAATGGCCCCGACAGGAGTCGTCGTGGTATAATAGTGCGGGTAGTGGAAAAACAATG
>JAGQQS010000606.1 GCA_020426105.1 Planctomycetaceae bacterium | reverse complement strand
CTTGTAGTTTCTTCAATCCCGCCTGACGAGGCCGCATTTGAATGAAACGCGAACTTCAGCCAAAGTTGTGTGTCTTGCGGGTAAGTCGTCAATCTGACCACACGCGGTGTCATGATGAGGCCAGGACTTTAACACCGGATGGCCAGTTCGGCAGCGGCTGCTGCTGCAGGCGTGCGCTGGAAATGATGTCCCGCAAAGGACTGGGGCGTTTAGCTCTGAATTTGCCGACTTTGGTGATTGTTTGGCACGGAGGATGCGATTAGCCTGGATATCAACATCCTTCCGACGATCTGAACGCGACGCAAGGCTCAAACACGAATCGTTCCTGAAGACATCCATTCAGGACGAGGCCCCACGCGGGAGGTTAAGGAAGAAGGTTGTTGAAACCGCTCTCTGTAAGGAAAGGCGGTCGGGAATCAACAGTCACATGGCCCGCAGGCTGCTCCGTACTGTTGGTTCCTGGCCTCTCTTCCGAACGATCCCTCTGAATTCCCTCGCTGCCGACATGCCCACGAAAGGAATCAAACATGTCTATCAGTAATCTACAGCTCGAACAGCAGCTGCTTGATTCGGATGCTGGTCGCGCTGTGTACGATGCCCTGATTCAGGCCAACATTGATCTGCGATGTGTATCGCTTGAACTGGTTAAAGATCTGCTCATTGCCGAGCATCGGCATCGCCACCGCATGGGGTGGCCCAACAGTCGAAGTTGCCATGTTGCCATCGTGTAATTTCACGGCTATTGTTGGCACCTATTCCCCGATGATCTTCACGAGGACTCGCTTGGGCCTGCGGCCATCAAATTCACCGTAGAAAATTTGTTCCCATGGGCCGAAGTCCAGCTTTCCCCCTGTGACAGCGACGACCACCTCCCGGCCCATAATCTGTCGTTTCATATGTGCGTCAGCGTTGTCTTCGCCCGTGCGATTGTGAGCGTATCGTTGAGGCGACGCGTCGAACGGTGCCAGGTGTTCCAGCCACTTCCTGTAGTCTTCGTGCAGCCCGCGTTCGTCGTCATTGATGAACACAGAGGCCGTAATGTGCATTGCATTGCACAGAAGGATGCCCTCCTGGATACCGCTTTTCCCGACGATCTCTTCGATCGTCGGAGTGATATTCAGGAAACCCATCCTCGCAGGGATGTTGAACGTCAGGTATTCGGTGAGCGATTTCATTGTTTACCCCGTCCCCAGTCCGCGGTCGAACGCTTCCAGCTCACGGGCATAAGCGTCAGCGACAGTGTCAAGTGTTCGTTTGGCGATCTTCCATGACGGCTGATCTTCCGTGGACCTGTTACAGTGTTCGGTGAGCAGACGGTACAAAAACCGAAACAGATGCCGGGGCACCCGCAGTTTTGCAAAACATGCAATCAGATCGTCGCGTGTGACATCCTCGGCAAAGAAGTCTCGAATCGTGACTTGTGATGCCACCGCAGCACGGGCTGAGTCATTGTCGGTCAGACACGCGCGAATCCTGTTTGTCGCCATGTCGAACAGCGATTCTCCGGTCCATTCGAGTGAATTGATCAGATTCTGTTTATCCAGCCGTGAACGTTCGTAGAATTCTTTTTCTTCGCGATTCAGAAAATACACGACATCGCGGGGCAGCAGCATCTTAAATCCGATGCCCGGGTGTTTCAGAAACTTGTTATCAAACATCGACCACAGAAAATCGCGCATTCGTTCCGCGGAACCGTTGATCAAATGCGGCTCGTCAACACGATCCACGAGGACGATGATGCTCGTAAATCCCAGCGGTTTCAGCAGACGCTGCAGTTTGGAAAGTAACTCATACCGATCGTCGCTGCGGTCACGGGACGGCATTGGCTGATCATCAATTTCGGATGCCGGAAACCGTGCGAGGATTTTGCGCAGAGACGATGTGCCATGTTCCAGAATACGGACCTGCTTGGCGATATGTCGGGCGCGCCACCACAATGACATCGTGCGCTGCATCCAGGGAATCCAGCCGGCCGCAATGGCGACCCAGATCCACCATGATGTCAGGGACTTGAGCGCCGTCACGCCCTCCGTTCGCAAACCGCGCAAGGCGAACATCAGTACCAGAATTGTCACGAGCACACCCACCAGCAATCGCCAGTGGACGGTTGGAGTCAAAAAACCAATTCTCCAGCGAATATCCTTCCAGCGTCTCCAGTGTGACTGATCAGACGATTGATCATAAAACGCTGCCAGCATCAGCAAATCCCGCTTGCGCTGTCGCGGCAGGTCACGAATCTGCTGAAGTGAAATGTCCGGATCGATGGTATGACGATCGGCAATCACATTGCACAGGCGTCGCGTGCTGAGTGTCAGCAGTGCATCCATATGGTCCCACAAACGCCATTCCTTCAACGCCAGATCCGGATTTCGCCGTCGGCCGCGCAATCGATCACGAAACGTGTCCAGAAATGGATTCAGGTCATCGTAGCTGATGACAAATGATCGTTCGCCGGGATGTCGGTGATTATGTTCCTTCAGAGCGGTGATCAACTGCAGGCGGATGGCTGTCTTGCCCGAACCCTTTTCCCCGAACACGATCGACGTGCTGGGATTGCGGCAATCACCCAGGACCTTGTCCCAGGCGGGATGATAAATCGTCTCAGCACAATGCTGCTGAAAAATGTGGTCTGACTGCGCGTCCTCCTGACTGAACGGATTGATTTGTACTCCGTAGTGTTCCAGAAACTGCTGAATTTTCATGGTGGTACGACTTTTTAATTCATCGATTGGTACTGAGTGTTAACAGGCGTCCGATGCCGCTTTCCATTCGGGATCATCGCGATATCGCTGCCCTTTCCAGGGATCGCCCACATTGTGGTAGCCTGCCTGTTCCCAGTAGCCAGGAATGTTCTGATCAGTCAACTCAATCCTGTTCACCCACTTGGCGCTTTTCCATGCGAAGAGTTTCGGAATCACCAGCCGAACCGGTCCGCCATGATCGGCGTCGAGTGGCATACGATCGTGCAGATCGGCCAGCACAACATCGTCATCGTCCAGTGCAGCCAGTGGCACGTTTGTCGTCCATCCATTGTCACAACCGCCAATGACAGCGTATCTCGCATTCGCTGCCACTCCTGCCTGAGCGAGCAAGCGTTGTACTGAAACGCCTTCCCAGAGATTACCCAGCCTGGACCACGAAGTGACGCAATGAAAATCGGCAAAGACCTGAATACGAGGTAGTTGGCGGAACTGCTCCAGCGAGAATACCAGCGGCTGATCGACCAGTCCACAGATTTTTATTGACCAGCGAGCAATGTCAATCTGCGGGACTGAAGTCGCATGCAGAACGGGCCATTTTCGCGTGCGATGCTGACCTTCCGGCAACCGATCCGTGCGTCGTGTATCTGCCGAAATAATCACCGGAGGAGCAACGTCGTTCGGTGCAGGAACGGCCACAGGCTGATACTTGGGATCGGTCGCGGGGCTGTAGAGTGACATGGTTGAAAAATTCCCTAACGGACCCGGGCGTCGAACCGCTCTTCATCGTGATTCTGCCGCGACATTACGACCTTGACGAACGTTTCGATGTTGTCTTGACAGTGTCGGTTTTCTTCTTTGCGGACTTCACGGCGACTTTTGTTCGGCTACTCTTTGAGGTTGATCGGGCAGCTGATTTTGTGGCTTTGGTCTTTGGGCCTGCGGCTTTCGCTTTCGCTTTAACGGTGCGTGATTCGGATTTTTGCCGCAATTTTTGCAGGACAGCGGCCTTCACAGCAGTCTCAGGAGCCGCTGCCTTGGCCGTTCGTTTCTTCTTCGCAGGCTTCGAGATTTCACCGGCAACGCTGTCCAGTTCAATCCCAAAGATCGCACCCAGATCATTCGAATCCAGTCCACCGCTTTTGCTGCCGCTGAGTTCACGATCCAGATTCCCGGCAGCAATGGCCTGCGATACTAATTCCTGATGATCGACACCACGCAGCAGAAACAAGAGTTCCGGCTGACTATCCAGTCGCGCGCCGATGCCATACATCACGGCGGCCAGATGTTTACAGCACGACGAATAGTCAGGACAACTGCACGACATTTTGATTTCACGCGGGGCAGGGAACAAACCCGTTTTCTGATCGGTCAGGCGTTGCATGACACCGTCCGACAGCTTGCCCGACAAAAGGTCCAGCAGGGAGTCGATTGATTCGCTGCATTCCGTACGGATTGCCTTCCAGCGTTTCGAATCGAGAGCCGTGATTTCGATTTTCACGGTATACGGGTCTGATCCGGCAACAATCGCTTCGATCTTCTTTGGACCGATGACAAGATCAACGACCGAGCCATTGCGAACATAAGTGGCACCACGCGGCAGGCGATTCGAATAATCCTGATACGCCGTCAGGTTGTCGCACCATGCCTTGCCCCAGAATGTTTTCGCGATGTTGCGTCCCTGGACCTTAACGGGGGATGGTTCGCGTTTCTGTTTCTTCGCCAGAGCCGCCGCTTTCTTTGCGGCCTTGTTCAACTTCTCTCCGACAGACACATATGGTGCCCATTGTTGTCCCCAGCTCATACGGCATCCTTTCTCCGGCTTTTCGGAATTGCGACATCACCTTTGTTCATACTGTGAATCAAGCGTCATGCGCGGTCAATTCATGAGTGATGGTTTCTTTTGTCTGAATTCCAGTTTGGTCGAATTTAAACCATGCACAAGCAGAATTGAGGTGTTTTTCGTTTCTCCGTCAGCCGCAGACACACGCGGCGCAGGCCGGATCGAGGCCGCCGCCATTGCCGGAACAGC
>JAGQQS010000605.1 GCA_020426105.1 Planctomycetaceae bacterium | reverse complement strand
TCTCGGTGATCTTGAATGGCAACCGCATTCCGACCTTTTGGCCGTCGGCATGAGATTTGGCAGACGGCTGCTTCTCGATACAACGGATCGATCTGTCAGAACATTAGCAGAGAAGAATTTGGAAATCGCCTACGCCGTTGCCTGGAGCAAATCCGGTGAATATCTCGCCACATCAGAAGCAAATTCGATCCGTATCGCGAACAGTCACGGAGAGGATCTGCATATATTGAAGGGACATCTTTCGGAAATCAAAGACCTGCAGTGGATTGGCGATCGCCTGCTTGTCTCGGCTTCCGAGGATCACTCTGTTCGAATCTGGGACGTCGAATCCGGAACTCAGATCAGATCAATTCAGGTATTTGACAAACCTCTCCGATCCGTGTCGATCTCACACGATAACGACTCGATTGTGATGGCTTCCGCATATCAAGTGAAAGTTGCCGCACTGCAGGCATCTTCGACCGTCCCGCATTATCAGATTCCAGCTGATATCGGCAGACCGGAAGCTGAAGACGACAGCAAAAATGGCGTCGAATCTCTCGTTTGGTCGCTCGACGGAACTGAGCTTTACGCCATCGGTAAAGTATTCCATGAAAGTAAAGCAGGCGGCACGGGCGCCTTGCTCAGCCCAATGTCGCTGAGAGCCCTGAATGCTTACAGGACTGGATTATGTGAGGGAAAAAATCAAACCGGTACATCGCATCTTATTCTGCGAGCCGACGTCACCGGTGCACTTCAGGCAGATGATCCTCGATCCGGCGTGCCAATCCACAAAATTCCCTGTTTGCTTTTTAATGAACCGATCGCGTGCTGGAGTCCAGACTGCAACTCCGTCATGACTTACAACGGACGCCAACCACCTGTGATGCGCGATGGTCGGACGGGTCAAGTCATTCGCGAATGGGATCCGGAAATCGACAATACAATGCACGCTGGTGCCTGGAACCACGCAGGAAATTGGTTTCTGTCCTCGGGATGGGACAATGCCTTCCTGCTGAACACTGATGGCAGATGGGTCGAATGTCCCGATGTGCGTTTGAATGGATGTTTCGGAGTGGCATGGCACCCCTCAGACCAGGTCCTGGCATTAGGAAATCGAAGCGGTACGATCCTGATCGGCGACGGTAACACACTGAAAATTATTGCCCAAATCAGAGGACACTTCGGCCCGGTCACCGGTCTTGATTTCTCGCCTAACGGGCGAAGGCTGGCGTCCGCCAGTTTTGACGGCACGATACGCCTGTGGGATGTTGCCACCGGTCGCGAAGTGCTTCAACTCACGAATCCATCCGGCCAAGGATTCACGAAAGTTGCCTGGAGTCCTGACGGGAACCAGTTGGCGGCCGGAACGCTCGACCGGCAAGTCGTCATGTTTGGCAAGGCTGGTGACAGCCTGCTTCCCGCTGCAGTATCGCCGCCGGTACACGGTACCGTCTATCGGTATTTTAAGGACAACGAGATTGAAGACCGCTATTCACAAGAGATCATGGATTTCAGCTGGCGCGCTCCGCTGCAGACGCTCTCTGCGGAAATCGACGATACGGAGAACGACCCGTCTGCGTTGAGGCAACGCATTCGAAACTGGCTCGATCAGGGAATGGCGTCGCCTGATCTGTTTAACGCATACGCGACGGCCTGCCTGCTCGCGATTGATGGAATTCAGGATGATCAGCGTGCCAGACTGGTCGGTGATGTTCTAATCGATACTTTGTCCGATCACTCGGAGATCTCTGGATCGAAGAGAACAATGGAACTCAAAGCGGATGCCCATTATCGCCTCTGCTGCCGTTTCCTGAATTTCGATTCAGCCACAGAGTCCAGCGTTGATTTTGAGGCCGCACAGGAGGCTGTATTTTCGTTAATTGAAGATCATCCGGACAGCATGTTTGGCTGGCGAAAAGCGCTGTCGCTGGAGACTCTGCGTGTCGAACGCCGGGTCGATGCGTATGAAAACGTAATGAAACTGGATTCTAAGACAACCGAAAAGATACCGCTTCGCGAATTCATTGACGAGTATACGGATTTCTTCGCGAAGATTCCCGCCGCCGCGTTACCCTTCGCAGGAGAATTGAATTCCAATACCCCGGTTCTTCATTGGTTGAATCGGATTACGCCACTGGAGATAAGAACCGGAGCTCCGCTGACTTTCAAAGACGAATGGCTGGAACTACTGGCCGCTGCCACGAGCGTTGAAAATACCGGGTATTATCCGTACTATTTGCTGGCACTCGCTCGCATCACTCTCGATGACCCGGCTGGCTACCAGGCTGCCTGCCGCGAGATGACGTTACACTTCAATGCCACACAGGATCCGACTTGCGGCAGATTTGTTGCCTGGACTGCCTGTCTGGCCCCCGATTCGATGGCTGACCTTTCGCAGGTGCTTGAGTTGTATCAACGCCTCCGACCCGGGATGTCACCCGGAGTTGAGCCGGGAGCCATTCTTTATCGGATGCACCGGTACGAAGAAGCTCGCGCTGAACTTCTGGCCGTTGCCAATGAATCCCGCACCGATTCATCACTCGCCTATGTCTGGTTGTTTCTTGCAATGACCGAATTTCAGATTGGCAATACCGAAGCCGCCACTGGATGGCTCGAAAAAGCAAACGCATACGTCGAAGAGCAAATGATCGGAGACAAAACTCAGGGTTCCATCTACTGGAATAATCAACTTGCTACTCTGCGATTGCTGCAGCGCGAAGCCAATCAGCCTGGTTCGATCAAGAGACCTTCTGCTTCACAGGAGAATTGAGCGGAGTTCAAAGTGTTCGACGATCCGATAAATCCCGATCGGATTGCGTTTGGCCTCAGTTCATTGAATCGCAGTGTTTTTCATTTTCGCACTGACACCACCATCCTCCTCAGCAGGAACCGCGGCCGCAGCGCGGATTTCGGCAATTATTGCTGATGCGCACCGGGAGAATCTCCGATCTAGTATTCTGGACAGTCAGCCTTTGCGCGCATTGTGTGCATTCCCAATAAACGGCTTCCGGGCTCAGGATCAGCCCGTCGTACCAGAATTACATCCGCTCTAACTGCCGGAAACATCAAGAACGGGCTTCCTATGCGGTCGGTCCATACAGATGCGATCAATGAATTGCTTCCTGACGGTAATCCCGATTTTCCGGATATCCTGCAGGCGTTTGGCGCAGCGCGACGGAACCCAGTAGCAGGCTCCAGTTCCAAAAGCTACGCGATCGAACTTTCTATCGTAATGCCGTGTCTCAATGAGGCAGATACGCTGGGCGTCTGTATCCTGAAAGCACAGGCTGCGATCCATGATCTGAATGTGGATGCCGAAATCATTATTGCAGACAATGGCAGCACCGATGGTTCTCAGGAAATCGCTCGGGAGCTTGGTGCCAGGGTTGTCAACGTCACAGCGCGAGGATACGGCAATGCGTTGAAGGGCGGTATCGAAGCGTCGCGAGGTCGCTTCGTGATCATGGGTGACGCAGACGACAGCTACGACTTTGGAGAGATCGGAAAGTTTCTTATTCCGCTCCGTGCAGGCGCCGATCTGGTTCAGGGCTGCCGTCTGCCAAAAGGTGGCGGCACTATTCTTCCCGGAGCAATGCCGCTCCTGCATCGCTGGCCCGGGAATCCGATGTTGACGCTGCTGGTTCGCAAACTGTTTCAGGCGCCGATTAACGACGTCTACTGCGGTCTGCGAGGTTTTACGCGACAGCTCTTTGATGACCTGGACTTGCGCTGCACCGGGATGGAGTTCGCCACTGAGATGGTGATTAAGACCGCTCGGTTCGGCAAAACGATCCGTGAAACACCGATCACGCTACATCCGGATGGACGTAAGTCACATCCGCCTCACCTGCGGACATTTCGCGACGGCTGGAGGACACTCCGTTTTTTCCTGCTCTACAGTCCGCGCTGGTTCTATATCGTTCCGGGATTGTTCCTGGTGTTACTGGGCGTTGTCGGTTACGTAATGGCTTTGCCCGGGATTTCTGTTTTTGGCGCGACCCTGGATGTACACACCCTGCTGGTTGCCAGCCTGACCGTGCTCGTGGGAACTCAGTCGCTGCAGTTCGGGGTTTTCGCACGCATCTTCGCTGTGAGTCAGGGCCTGCTGCCGGAGAGCGAAAAAGCCGATCGCCTGATTCGCTATGCGAGTCCCGAACGGGGACTCCTGTTCGGCGGCACATGCTGTGCGATCGGACTGATTATGCTGTCCGTCGAGAGCATTCACTGGTGGCAGTCCGGATTCGGCCGCCTCGACTATTCTCAGACGATGCGTTTCGTGATCCCGGCCGTCACGCTCATCGCGCTGGGTTATCAAACAGTCATCTCCACGTTTATGTGTGGACTCCTTCTGATGTCCAGACGTCCGACCACCAAATGACATCTCAATGAGCGTGTTCGCTGAGGATCGCCGTCGCATTCATCGTGTTGTTCCACACTGTCATCCTGAAACAGAATCGCCACTATGAGCACCATCATTCGTACGACCACCGCTCAGCTTTGCTGTGATTCTGAATGGGAAGCCGCCTATCGGCGGTTCGAAACGCCTGAGGAAGAAATTCGCAAGTTTGTAGCTCGTTTGAACGCCTTCGGAGCATCATCATGGCCTAAATATGATCAGATCGTGGAGATCTTCTGCGGTCGAGGCAACGGACTGAAGGCATTAAAGCAATTAGGATTTCAGCGGCTGGAAGGTGTTGATCTTTCTGAGAAGCTGCTACTGCAGTACGAAGGGGACGCACAGTGTTATGTTGCGGATTGCCGTAAGCTGCCCTTCGAAGATGGCTCGCGCGACGTCGTGATTGTGCAGGGTGGGATGCATCATCTGCCGCTGCTTCCGGATGACCTGAATGCCGTTCTGAAAGAAGTTCATCGAATCCTGCGACCCGGTGGGCGGTTTTACGCCGTGGAACCGTGGAGAACTCCTTTCCTGACATTCGTGCATTTCGTTTCCGAACTTTCTCTGGCGCGACGCTTGTGGGATAAACTCGATGCGTTAGCTGTGATGACGGAACATGAACGAACGACATATGAGCAATGGCTTGGCCGAGGTCCGGAAATCCTGTCGCTCCTCGACCATTATTTTGTTCAGAACTCCAGCACTCAGTCCTGGGGCAAATTGCGATACGCGGGTGTTCGAAGGGACTGATGCGTATGAGCTTTGATTCGGCCGGCAACTTCCGGAATGCAGAAATCTCAGCCGTTATAGAGAAGAACGCCCGGGCAGGATTCGGCCGCACAATCGATGTTGCTCTCTGCGGCGGACTGGCTTTTGTATTGTCCGTTGTCCTTTCATGGATCCTGCAGCCTGTTCCGACTCTGCATGATGAGTTCAGCTACCTGCTGGCCGGTGACACGTTTGCATCCGGTCGCATGGCGAATGAACCGCATCCATGCTGGAGGCACTTCGAGAGCATGCATATCCTGCAACAGCCTCGTTATGCTTCGAAATATCCCCCCATGCAGGGGCTGTTTCTGGCCGTCGGGCAACTTGTTACAGGTCGCCCGCTTGCCGGCGTGTGGTTTTCCACCGCGCTTGCGGCCGCCGCCATTTGCTGGATGCTTCAGGGCTGGCTGCCTCGTCGCTGGGCGCTGCTCGGCGGGCTCGTCGCAGTATTTCATGGCGGACTGCAGCTCACCTGGGGACAGTCGTATATGGGCGGGGCTCCGGCTGTCGTCGGCAGCGCTCTGCTCTATGGTGCTCTGCCGCGCTGGCAAAAAAATCAATCGTGGGGGAGCGGTGTTGCCGCAGCGGCCGGACTCGCGATTCTGGCCAACAGCCGACCGTTTGAAGGACTGCTCGTCAGTCTTCCGATTGTTGTCGTGGTTGCCAACGATCTTGCCCGACAGATGCGGCGCGACAGAAGTAAACATGGCATGACGGCATTGATTCCGGGTGTATGCGTGCTGGTGCTGACTGCCGCTGCCATGCTCCTGTATAACCGGCAAGTGACGGGAAGTTGTCTTCAGCTTCCCTACAGTCTGCATTCCCGTCAGTATATGTCCGGGCCGCTGTTCGTCTGGCAGTCACCGCCGTCCACGCTGCCTGAGTATCACAATGCTGTGATGAAGGAATTTCACTCGGGCTGGGAGCTCGATGCCTACGCCGCACAACGGACAACGATGGGATTCCTGCGCGTCAAATCGACTTACTTCTCCGACGCAATGTTCGTGCTGCTGAATCCATTGACGCTGATCGCCGTGATGCTCGGGATATGGGTATGGTGGAAATCAGGACAGACTTCGTTCAATGTTATCATGGTGACACTGCCGCTCTTAATTCTTGGCGCGTCGTCCGCTGTGTGGGTATTTCCACATTATCTGGCTCCCGGTTTGCCATTGCTTCTGATTCTTGCGATTTACGGAATGCGAAGCGCTCGAATCTATTTCAGGCAGACGCGCAGAGATCACGATCGGATTTTAAAGGCTCTTGCCGGAGCTTATTTGCTCCTGTTCGCAGCGCAATGCGTCTGGCATATTAAGTCGGTCGATCATCCCTGGTCGATGGAACGGGAACGAATCATCACCGACCTGGAACAGCAGCCGGGCAAAGATCTTATTGTCGTGCAATATGCACCGCAGCATTCGCCGCATGAGGAGTGGGTTTACAACGGAGCAAATATTGACGACGCGTCAGTTGTCTGGGCACGCGATCTTGGTGCGGATGAAAACTCACGACTGATCCAGTATTTTCGCGATCGAAAAATATGGACCCTGGCGGCAGACTCCGTGCCCGCGAAGCTGGTCCCTGTGGATGCGGCGGGTATCACTCAGACCGCAACAGGCAGTCCTGCAGAGTTTCACGCGATCATGTCTGACACAACGCAATTTTTCCGGCGAGCGGAGCAGAGTCCGTTGCCTGATTCCACGCCATCACGATCTCGCGACATGCAGGGGAAGGTGGACTGAAGTCCGTTCGCCAATTGCGCGGTGTTGCCGGATCGAAGAATTGACGTCCTGCCGCTCGCCATTTACTGGGGGGCTGATAGTACGGCGGCGGCGGTTCAGAAGGTTTCGCCTTTGGCGGCCATGTCGAGCACGAGTTGCGGCGGCTCAAAGCGTGCGCCATGGGCCATTGCCAGTTCCTGGGCACGCTTCACAAATGCCGGGAGTCCGCAGCTGTTGATAAACTGCAGCGGGCCGCCGTGCTGGGGACAGAATCCCCAGCCAAAGATGGCTCCCAGATTGGCATCGGCTGCATTTTTCAGAATTCCTTCCTGCATGCAACGCGCTGTTTCAATGGCCTGAATATAAATGATCCGATCGATCACTTCCTGCTGTGGCATTTGAGGTTTGTCGTTGGTGAAGATCTTTGTCAGCTCTGGCCACAAGTGTTTACCGGTCGCGGTATATTCATAGAATCCTGCACCACCTGCCCGCCCGGGTCGTTTGAGGCTCAGCATTTTTTCGACAACCGGGGCGGCATGATCGCCGCGCGCTGCCGCTGCCAGGGGCGTATCCGGTTCGCCAGATGCTTTCATATCGGCCAGCGTCTGCTTTCGAATATGATCGAACAGCCCCATCGAGATTTCATCGATGACCGCCAGCGGGCCAACCGGCATCCCGGCCTGCAGTCCGGCCATTTCAAGCGAATGAGGATGCTGACCCTCCAAGAGCATCTTCAAGGCTTCGTTCGACCAGGTTGAGAAGACGCGCGACGTATAAAACCCACGGCTGTCGTTCACAACAATCGGCACCTTGCCAATCGCAAGTACGAAATCAAAAGCTTTGGCAAGGGTCTCGTCGTTCGTCTTCTCGCCCACGATGATCTCAACCAACTGCATTTTGTGAACGGGCGAAAAGAAGTGCAAACCGATAAATTTTTCGGGACGACAACTTGCCTTTGCAAGACCGGTGATCGGGAGCGTTGATGTATTCGATGCAAAAACACCGGACGGATCCATCGTTGCTTCGGCGGCTTTCGTCACGCTGGCCTTGAGTTCGCGATTCTCGAAGACAGCCTCAATGATCAGGTCACAGCCAGCCAGCTTGTGGTAGTCCGCTGTCGGTGTAATTCTGGCGAGAATTCCGTCTGCCTGCTCCTGTGTCATACTGCCTCGATCAACCTGCGTTTTCACAATCGCACCTATGCGCTGCTTCCCATTGTCCGCGGCCGCCTGGTCTTTGTCCGTCATAACAACTTCCAGCCCGCTGGCCGCTGTGACGTAGGCGATTCCGTGCCCCATAAGTCCGGCACCCAGAACGCCGACTTTTGTCGTTGGCTGGGGCGGTACATGCTGCGGGCGGCTTTGCCCTTTTTTGATTTGATTAAGCTGTGTCCAGAATGCGCTGATCATATTGTGGCTGACCGGGCCAGCCCCCAGTTGCGCGAAGTAGCGGGATTCAATGCGACTGGCCGTTTCAAAATCAACCTGGGCGCCCTCCACGGCTGCCGCCAGAATTGCCGCCGGAGCCGGATAAATTCCTTTGGATTCCTTACGGATCATGGCCGGCGCCACAAAGATCATTTCGGCGATCTTTGGATTTCGCGGATCTCCACCAGGGATTTTGTATTTTGGATCTGCGTCCCAGGGAGCTTTGGCTTCCGGATTTGCTTTGATCCACGCTTTGGCCTGAGCGATCAGGTCTTCCTGACCCTTTGCCAGCGCGTGAATCATCCCGGCCTTCAGGGAATTCCTGGGTGTGTACTTCTTGTTTTGCGAAAGCCAT
>JAGQQS010000604.1 GCA_020426105.1 Planctomycetaceae bacterium | reverse complement strand
CAGGCGGGATTGAAGAAACTACAAGCGATCGTTCTGCTCAGCAACTGTCGTGATGGTGCATTCGCGCACAGGAACCGCGGAAATGTTGCCCGCAGTGGCCAGACGATCGAATTCCTCTTCATCAAAACCTGATGACGAAGTCGCCATCACGCCGAAACCGCCGCCCAGCAGCATAACTCCCACAAGAGCCAGAATTCCGACCAACGGCAGCGTAAATTCACCTCCCGCATCCCGGATTTCATCGACGAAAAAGCCGACCCCCAGAATCAAGGCTGCCCCGCCTGCTGTACTCAGCATTCCGACCGTAAATCGACATGCCCTGAACTTTCGAATCGGCTCCTGAACTCGAGACGCAGAATCCGGCCTTTTGCCCAATGCCGGTTCCGCGGCGATTAACGCGTCTGAAGCGACGACTTTCGACTCAACGCCCGCAGATACCCGATTTTCTGTATTGTCCTGAATCGCGATACTCATCGCTGTCCTCCTGTACTCAACCTGCAAAAACCAGCAGGTATTAGGAGAAACGCGGGATCCAGCGGGTCGGATCAGGAAATCCGCGGCGAAATTATCCGATTCGCAGCCGCGAAATGCTTAATGGGGATGTTCGGCGGTGTGGTGCGCAGCCGGTGCGGGCAACGCCACACAGGGCAGGGCACGGCTCTGGCAGACGGAAACGTCATGCTGATGCAGGCTTCACGCTCCCAAGCGTCATCTTTACCTGCTGCTCCACCATCGTGCGATACTTCCCGCCGAGTTCCATCAGTTCCTGATGTGTTCCCGTCTGCAGGATCTGACCATTCTCAACCACGACAATTAGATCCGCGTTGGCGATGGTACTCAGACGATGGGCAATCACAAAACTGGTGCGTCCCTGCATGAGTCGGCCGAGACTCTGCTGAATTAGCTGCTCGCTTTCCGTATCGAGGTTACTGGTCGCCTCATCCAGAATCAGAACTTTCGGATCCGCGAGTACCGCGCGAGCGATCGCCAGTCGCTGTCGTTGCCCGCCGCTGAGCCGCACTCCACGTTCGCCAATTAGTGAGTTCATGCCGTCCGGCAGACGATCAATGAATTCAAGCGCGTTGGCGATTCCTGCGGCCTGACGAATCTCATCCGGTGTCGCCTGCTTGCGGGAATAAGCGATATTCTGCGCGATTGTGCCGTCAAACAGAAACACATCCTGTTCGACAACTCCAAGCAGCGCGCGGAACGTTTCGACGTCATACTCTTTCAGGTTCCGTCCATCCAGAGTGACTCGACCAGTTGTCGGATCATAGAAGCGTGCCACCAGATTGCAGAGTGTCGTTTTCCCGGCACCACTTGGACCGACCAGCGCCACCGTCTGGCCGGCTTTCACCTGAAGGCAAACATTCCTGAGCGCTTCGGTCTTTGTTCCGGGATATATGAATGAGACCTCTTCAAATGCCATATCCCCCTGAATACTTCGTCGGTCCGCTCGAATACTGTCCGGCGTTGATACCATTTCGCGAGGCTCTGCAAGCAGGTCGAGAATCCGGTCGAGTCCGCTGAGACTGTTTTGAAACTGCGTGGCGCTCGAAGCCAGTGCAGCGAGAGGTTCGAGGAGCATCAGCAGATATACCAGGAACATCATCAGATCGCCGACGGAGATGTGGCCACTGATGACGCGCAAGCCGCCCCAGAACAAAAGTCCGGCGCTGGCGATCGGGATCAGAATTTCCCAGACCATTTCCACGATTCGCATCCACCACCAGGCGTACAGTTCCTGGCGGGCCATGAGGTTATTTTCTTCTGAGAACCGCACCGCTTCACGTTTCTGGCGACTGAATGCGCGGACGATTCGCATTCCGGCAAACGTCTCAGCCGCGCCTGCGTCGATTGCCTCGCGCTGCTTGCGGATTGCCCGAAACTGCGGACGAATACTGTTAATCCACGCACGGTGCGTGACGAAAACGGTAGGCAGCAGCGCCAGCGCCCCGAGCAGCAATGTCCAGTCAACCCAGGCCAGTACGGCCAGACTACCCAGCAGCTGAATAACAGCTCGCCAGGGATTGTAAAGCATCCCGAAGACAAGTTCACCGACGCTTCCTCCGTCTTCCCGGAGGACCGACGCCACGCCGCCGGACCGCAGTTCATGCACGCGATGGAGCGGAAGACGCACCGCATGATCAAAGACCTGTCGACGAACAGAAAGCTGGATCTGCTTCGAAATCTTCGTGGCGTACCAGCGGCCACAAATATTGACCAGAATTTTGAGCAGCGACACCAGCACAACCACCAGCACGGTAGCGGCCAGAATTCGCTTCGGTGTCGTCAACGACGGAAGCAGTCGCGAGACAGGCTCCGGCAATGGCTTACCGTCCAGCGCAAAGTCAATGACAAATTTGGTGCCCGCTGGCGGCAGCAACCCGAGCACTGCTGAGGCGGTTACAGTCAGCAGCGCGAACACCACCTGTCGGCCAAACGGCGCGAGCAATCGAAAAAATTGCCACACCAGCTGCCATGACGAGCGAACACGATCCTTCGCCGCGCGTGATTCTCCGGTCGAATGAATGCTGCCCTTCGGAAGCTGCTTGCGCCGGACTTTCTCCCGATAAGCATTGAAGCGTTGGCGGCTGCCACTGGACGTTCGCAGGTTATTGTTCTGAGGGACGCTGGCGGGCGTCGTCTGCGGATCGGATTGTGTTTGCATCATGATCCATTGTAAGCCACGGGCGGATCCGGTCGAGCGTAGCCGGACCAATTCCGGGAACTCGTCCAACATCTTCAATCGAAGAAAACGGGCCGTGGATGTTTCGCTCGGCAATGATTCGCTGCGCCAGTGACGGGCCAATTCCCTCAAGCTGCATCCAGTCCACCCAGATCGATTCGTTAATATGAACCCGAAAACTCGCCTGAAATTCCGGACCACGCTGCAGCCACAGTGGATCAGGTCGCCGCGTAGCGACCACGATCCATTCAACGGCCAGCCATAACAATAGTCCGAATAACAGCACCGTCATGACTCGACGATCCTGCGGACGAAATCCGAAGACGGCCGCGGATGGCCCTCCCGTGCTCGAAGCAGCGCTGGTAGAAACTGCTTTGTCAGCACTCAGCGAGGATGGCGGATCGGTACTTTCGGACAAGACAGATTCCCTCCGAGATTTGCACCGCGCAGGAACACTTCCAGACAAACGCCCGCAACAATCGCATGGAACATTCAACGCGATGATGAAGCATCCGCATCACGTCGCACACCACGAGTTTTCGACCTTTGATCCACAGCACAGCACACGTGTCTAAATCACAACCGGTTTCCCTAGCTCTCTGCGAATAGGAACAATCTGTCCGGCATGCATCATTGAATGAGTCGCGATCAGCAGGAACATCGAACCCATTGTGGGAAACATGCTGCGAAAATGTTCAGGACTTGGTTCGTCCAGTTTATGCTCAGGATAAGAATCGAGCAAAGCAATCACCGCTTCATGGACTTTCCCTGCCAGGTCCAGATACTCCTGCTTCGTGCAAAAGTCGGACGCCTGATCACTGGCCGTATTTTCTTTAGAATGCTTTGCCTCGAAGCCGTCGGGCAATTTTGGGGCCGCCCCTGCCTGAATGCCATTCAACAATCCGCATTCAGAGCTGATCAAATGTCCCAGTTGCCATGCCACATGATTGCATCCGGCTCCCGGTCGTCGCAGCAATTCAGCGTCCGTGAGATCACCGATATATGAATTCAGCACCATGTTGCTGAGTCCAAACGTTTCTTTGATGGCGGATTTGGCGTCCATAAAATGCATCTTTCAAAAGGCGGCCCGGTATTGTTCGGTTTCCGTTAAGCGCAGTCGCTCACTTCGGAACGCGTAGTTGTAGTCAAGAATTCGCGGAAGGACAATCGGCTGCGCCATCTCAACATCCGTTCACAGTCAGCAAATGTCAATTCAGACCCGGCAGAATCAGGACGAGGACACTGATGCGACAATCACATGCTTGATCTTTTCAGTGTGAACGGTACCTGGCATCATACGTGCGGGGGTGGTCACTGTAGAACAGAGCTGACGCATCGACCCCGCATTTTTCAAAACGCAGGCGCGCAGTCTCAAAATCCGGCCGGGCTGCGATCGATGGCAACAGAACACCCCAGATGAGTGTCACGGCCGTCACCGCGCAAACCAGAGCCGCAACGCGACTACTTTTCGAGGATTCTGGCGGCATCGGGGAAGACCTTTTCAAACATCAGCCACGCCATCAGGAGCGTCAGAGCGAGATTGAGTGACTGACCGACGACATACAAAATCAACGGCTTGCCGCCACGGAATTGTGTGGCCAGTTCCCGAAAATTCGTTTCCAGACCGATGCTCACAAATGCCAGACAGAACAACCAGGTACGAATCGTCTTTGTTGTCCCATCGACGGTAGCCCCGACGATTTCATCACCCCGCGGATAAAATGCGGTCATGCATGAAAACAGAATCGATGCGGCCAGAAATCCAAGCACAAACTTAGGAAACCGATTCCAGATTTCACCAACTCCCACGCCCGTACCTGCCTCTTTGGGCGTCTCATAGTTCACCCAGTAAACGGCCACGCCAAACGCGATCACCCCAATGAGGATGTTCTGGATCATCTTGACGGTTGTGGCAACCGTTAGTGCGTTGTCACCCAGAAACGCTCCAGCGGCACCCACCGCCCCTGTGGAATCGATTGTGCCACCGATCCACGCGCCGCCCAAAACCTCACTCATCCCCATCGCTTTGATGGCCATCGGCAGGACGACCATCATGATCGCCGTGAACGCCATCGACAGTCCGATCGCGACGGAGAGTTCTTCCTTTTTCGCTTTACAGGCAGCGGCCGTGGCAATCGCGGCCGAGACGCCGCAGACGGACATGTCAGCGGAGATGACCATGTTCAACGACGCGGATTCCATCTTCAGGATCTTCTGACCAAACCAGAATGTCGTGATCAGGACGGTTGGCGTCACAACCCATGCGACAAAGATCCCCGGGACACCCAGAGCCAGCAGCTTGTTGAATAAAACTTCCGCGCCCAGCAACACGAGTCCGGTCTTGATGTACAGTTCAGTGCGAACCGCGGGTCGCACGAACTTAGGCGTCCCAATGGTGTTGCAGATCAGCATTCCGCCGAGTAACGCCCACAGGACATCACTGAAGCCGTAGTGTTTGACGACCGATTGCCCCTCCATCACGATGGCAATCGTCCCCAGCAGAAAAACCACGGGGAACGCCTTCAGAAACGCGGCCGCCTGACCGTTCGTCGCCTGTGCGGCCACGGCCAGCACAGCCGACAGCAACACGAATACGCCGAGTAAACCGGGCAATGTGGACGGCTTACCTTCCGGAACGAAAGCATGCCATGCGTCGGCAGTCCAGCCGCCCGGCTTGGCAACGAGATTCTTTATCGGCGACACGACTTTGTCCGTCGCAGGGGTCGCAGACGCCTTGGCCAGGACGAACAGCATGGCGACCAGCAGAATGGCCAGACCAATTAAAATGGCCCAGCCATCGTCTCTCTTCAGGAGAGATGATGAATTCATAAGGTGTTGTCTCAATATTTATCTGT
>JAGQQS010000603.1 GCA_020426105.1 Planctomycetaceae bacterium | reverse complement strand
TTGGCAACTTGCTGCCGAATCCTGGTTTCTTCTGATCTCAGCACGTTGCATATTTCAAGCAACTGACTGAAAGTTCGTTTCTTCTCAGTCGTTGGCCACGAGATCGAGGGTTGCGCGTCACGAATCTCAGCAAGCGTCTCTGTTTTGATGGTCTGCGGATCTTCAATCAGAAAGCGCCTCAAAAGCTTTTTTGATTGCTCGACACTCAACGACCGCACCCAGTCTTCCAATGCCTTATCCAGTGAAGCACCGGCTGGGGCATTCTCAATCCCTTCAGCCGCAGCCTTTAACAACAATGTGTCGAGTCCAAAGAATGTCAGCAGATGCTCACTCTGCCCCGGCAGTTCAGCCATACCATGCGGTACCGGAGGTTCGATCGTCGAATCGGGATCGTTGTAGTCATCATCCGCCGCACACAGCCACAGCAGATACAGGCCTCGGAGATCTCCTGCGATCAGGCTTGCGCGAATTTGAACGGCAGCGTCAACATATTCGTCGAACTCCCAGGCTTCCTCGATTTCGCCCGGCTCATGATACGGACGGAGCATCAGAATTCCGCCCTTCCCTGCCGCGTCTTTGCTCCACTTTAATCGTTCGTCATCCACAAACTTAGACCAGACTGCTTTCCCGAATGTCAAGCCACCCGGCAGTCGCCACCGGATCTCACGCACCCCATAATTGGCGTAGTGCAGAAATACATCAAAGCCGTTCCGCAGCAGACCGTTCACATCTCCGCGAAAATCGCTGTAGTGATACTCTACCGTCAGTGACCGCCGAGAAACCTCCGCGCGCGACGACTGTCGCTGTGCGAATGCCAGCTGCTTGTCATTCAGCGGACGGTCAACCGCCTGAAACTCAATGTATTGATATTCACTCATGATGACTTCACGTATTCCGTTGCTGAATTCTTCGCACCGACAGCGATGACCAGAGGAAGGTCAGAAAGTTTCCGCGTCAAGCGGGCGGGGTCAGGCACTTACTGACCCCAATGCACCTCAAAAGCCACGCCTGCACCAGGCCAGTCTGCGAAGTATAGCGATCTTCATTCGATCCCGCGAAACGAAAGAAGCTGCAGGAGTTAACAAAGGAATCGGATATGGTCTGCGGGCAGAGGTAGACATCAACGCTGGTGAACTCAATCAAAAGATCCTGCGGATGCGCAAGGCGGAGAACGAATACCATCGGTCGAACATCATCCCGGCTGCTGACGGCACGCACCAAATGATGCTGCGAATTGTAGATGCTCGAGGCGTTCCATTGCCGAAAGCCAAAATTACTTTGGTCGATCAAAACATCACGACGTTTGGCAAAAAACAGGCATGGCCCGCCGACTGGCCGCACAGCGTTTCTGTGGCGGGGATGGCAGTAGCAGCAATCCGCATTCCTCGCCTGGCGGACATAACAACCGAGGACCTGGCGCAGGCCAGCATCTGGATCGACATCGAAGCAGATGGCTGCGTGCCGCTGAAGAATCACGAAGTCTCACTGAGTCAGCGACTACCGATTCGGCTGCAGGCAGCGGATCAGAAACCAGAGTAATTCGTGCACGGTTGTGAGTCAGTGG
>JAGQQS010000602.1:4798-6418 GCA_020426105.1 Planctomycetaceae bacterium | reverse complement strand
CGCTCGGTCCGGCCTACATCCATCGCACCACTGTTGACAGACCACTAGCGTGGGCTGTCCACGTTGTCCAGGGCAGTCGCAATCGGGTTTTTAACAAAACACCATCGAATTCCGTCACTGGCAGTCACCACGCAGATTTGTTCATCCTCGACCTGGCTGGGCGGCGTTCGACGTACGCTGGTCGTTCGCCCCTCGACCGTGATCCGGAACGTATCTCCGTCGTGGTTGAATACCTGCCATGTTCCCGCTTGAAGTCCAGTTGGTAGTGGAATCACTGGAACGGCATCGGACGTCGGTGTGAGGGATGGTTGATGCGATTGCATCTTAGCCACACTGCTCGTCGTCGTCGGTCGATCAGCATCCCAGACGGCCATAAAGGCGCCGGTGACGAGTATCAGCAAAAAGACACGAGCGTTCATTGATTCGACTTTCCTGAATGCGCAGACTTGCGAGTTCCGGAAGGTCTTATCGTCGCGACTCAAAACGATGATTTGCGAATTTCGGATGCACTGTCAATCTGTGGACGGGTCGAGGCGAAATGAACACGACTGTGCTGTCGGCAACGATTATGCAGTTGCATTTGCTTCAGGGGCCTGCCGCCGTCTTCGAAGAAGATTCCCATTGCAGGAGACCCCGGTTCTGTTCAGAAACACCCTTTTTCAGGCGACCCGCTGATGCGAAAGTTTCAGACCCGCCACCTCTGCGTTTCCCTGACAATCAAACCCTTGACTCGATTAAGCGTGTCGCCTGTGTGTTGGGCTTCGCATTTTGTTGTTACCTGCGTGTCGCGAGTGAATGTGGATCTCGCGGCAATTCGGCCGGCGGGCTGGAGCGTTTCGTCGACGAGTGCGCTCGTACCGGAATTGGTGGCAGCCGTGGAATCTCATAACTGACCGGGTCAAGAATGTTGTTCGCAGGCGGTGCGCCTTCCTCGATCGGTTCGAAACGTTCGGGTGCATTTTCAGGAAATTCCATGGGAACTTCCATCGGGGTCATGTCCTGCGGCATCGGCAACGCCTCTCGATTCGCCGGAGCATTAGGTGCTTGTTTCGGCGTGTCCAGGTTCCTGTTGCCCGTGTCAGCGCCGGGTTTAGGATTCGAAGGAGGAAACGCGCGAGGCTCGGCATTTCCCGGCGGGTAGCCAGGGATCGGCATGACCGGCGACTCGACTGAATGTTCATAGAGCCCGTGGTCCGGTGAGCCGCATGAACAGCTGGCGAAGACCTGTTCTCCGCACCCACAGCCCGGGATTCCCTGATCAATCGCTCCGTACTCCATGGCCCCTGGGAACCAGCCATCTGTCATCGACGCCGCACAGGCATCGCAGCCACAGGAAGGTGTCACGTAAGCAGGCGGCGCGTACATTCCGGATGCCCACATAGTGTTTACATCGGTACACGATTCATAAAAGCAGCTATCCTGTGTGTCGCAGCCACACGCACAAGGATCCTCCCCGATGCCATTCAACCATTGTTGAGACGACCGCCGAACGGCGGACGCCATTCTCTGCATGGGCCAACGGCGTTTATGTTTCTTTTTGTGCTTATTGCAGTTTTGATGACAGTGCTGATCGCCCGGATACAGTGGGGCGGTGCACGAGCATGACCCGTCGCCACATGA
>JAGQQS010000602.1:0-4791 GCA_020426105.1 Planctomycetaceae bacterium | reverse complement strand
GCGATTATTGGTCACGTTCAGATTCGAAGCATGTCGGCTTGGTTGCATGTGCTGATGGCAGCTGCAGTCCCGATGCCCTCGAAGACTGCAACCTGCAACACATACGATCAGCAGTGAACTCAGCCCAATCACGCGATGAAACATTGAAATCGTTCCGAAGATGTTATGATCCTGCCGCGACACCAGACTCGACGGCGTGCCGCTGCGTATCACTTCCATCGGCGTTACCATGTGTCCGACTTTAACGATTGCGTAAAGTTTTCCTGGAATGCAGGTTATTCCGGGCTTTGGGTGCTTTGGAGGGATAACGCAGATCGTCTAAGATCTGTTTTATGTGTTTTTGCTGTCAATAAATCCACTGTTTTTCGCTAAGCTCCTACATGACATCCGCTGGTCCATCAACACCCGTAGCGTCTTCGGAATCTGCGACGCGCGAAATTCTGATCCGCTGTGAAGGAGTCACCATTCGTGCGAATCGTTCATCGTGGTTTCGGCGATGTATGGGAGGAGTGTTTGCAGCATCCCTGTTGCTTAACGTGTGGTTTTTCTGGAAGCCTTTCACGGGCCGCGCTCAGCGCATTCCCGAGCAGCATTTGTTCGGGACTGCCGGGGTGGCGGAACGCATTGCGATTATCAACTTCGAGGGCACAATCAGCCCGCCATTTACTGCTCGCTGGTTAAAAGTACTCGAGCGAGCCCGTGAGGACGATTCCGTGCGCGGCGTCGTGCTGGCCATTGACAGTCCCGGTGGTTTTGTTGCAGACAGCCATCAGCTTTACCGAGAGATTCAGCGCTTGGCGAGCGCGAAGCCAGTTTATGTGGCCATGAAGCGTATCGCGGCGTCTGGCGGATACTACATCGCGATGGGGATCGGAGAATCAGGTCGCATCTATGTGGAACCGACAACCTGGACGGGATCCATCGGGGTCATTATCCCGAGATATAACGCGACTGAGCTCGTGCAAAAGATTGGCGTCAAGTCCGAACCGCTGGTCACGGGACCGCTGAAAGATACGCTTAACCCATTTCGCGATATGACAGAACGAGAAACCGCTGTCTGGGCGGCCATTATGGAGGATGCGTTCAGTCGGTTCGTTTCCGTAATTGCCGACAATCGATCGGATCTTGATATGGCTGCCGTTCGGGAACTTGCCACGGGGCAGATTTATACGGCGAATCAGGCGATTGAGAATCATCTTGTGGACAAGATCGGGTATGTCGAAGAGGCGGTCGCAGATCTTTCGCAATCGCTACAGCTTAGATCGTACGATGCGTTTGAATATCATACTTCGTCGGGCCTGATAGACCTGATTCTGGACACGGAGGTCGAGCCGCCACGGACAGTCTCTGAGCAGATTCTTCAGGCCAGCGTGCCGCAGGCGATGTATTATGCCTCATGGAACCCCTGGATTCCCTGAAGTGACGGCCCACCACTCCCCCAAAAAAAAGCTCGACCGAGTCTTCGGTCGAGCTTCACCGCAGATGCATTCTGTGCAGGTGCAGAATTAGTGGGCGGCTGGGGCAGGCGGCGCTACCGGACCGGGATCAGCGACTGGTGCGATAGAAGTTCCATCAGAGACATGGCTGCTGCCACCTGAGCAGGCGGAACACGATGCAGCCGGAGCTTCGCAGCACGAGCATTCGCAGACTGGTGGGCAGCATGTATGACAATGCGGCTTCACACACTTCACCTTCACACATTTCGGCTTGGGACACCGAATCTTTACGACCTTCACCTTTTCACATTTGCAGCAGCAATCCTTTACACGTGCTCCGGCTTCATTGCTGGAGAAAACAAGAATCAACGACAACGCAACTGCACCGGGAATCAATTTCTTCAACATGTCTGAACTCCACTTTTAACTCGAGCCCTGTTTGTGTCGACTCACGCGTCGGCTTACCACAGCCTACAACATATTTCAGTTGCAAATGATTTCTTTTGCGATTCGGCTGCGAACCCCGGGAATCCATCGTCGGTCCGAACGCAATTCAACAATTCCGGGGACTTCACCTGCAATGCGTTTTGGGCAATCAGCATTCGACTTTGACAGTCATTCGGGTTCGATCTCATTCAGACTCGTCATGCGAGTTAGCAATTTCCGTATCTCTCCGGGGGGGGCTATGCAGATGCTTTTTCCGGGGAGAGTATCGGGATTACCTTAGAAATGAAGAATCGTAGTGGACGAGGCCACGAGTCCCTGCAGTTGCAGGGCTGACCGGGACTCGTCGCCTCGTCCACTACCCCAAATTCTTATGTTGACTGAGCACCAGCCCTCCAACTTTCGTCGGCCGCAGATTCCGGCCAGGCAGAGACAGGGGGCAAATCGTTGCGAAACATGAATATCGGAACGAATCACACTATGATCCACCATGGATTCTGAGATAGGATCCGACGCCGCTGTAGATACAAGATTTACGGGATCCCACTGCTCTCAGATTTCTCCACCCCGCCTGCGGGGTTTTGTTTCGAGACCGATTCGTATGCGCCTTCCGCAACTGTTCAAAAGTCAGCCGTTCGTACTCTCCATTGAAATCTTCCCGCCGAAAACCGCTGACGGCGATGCGGCATTGCGGCGAAATCTGCAGACACTCATCGACTATGATCCTGCGTTTATATCCTGTACCTACGGCGCGGGCGGATCGACCCAGGACCGGACCCTGCAGTGGTGTCGGGAAATCCAATCGGACTTTCTCCGGACAGCGATGTCTCATTTCACGTGTGTCGGTTCGACGCGGGATGAGTTACTTTCCTGGCTGGATCAGGCTGTTGCCGCAGGTGTCGAAAACGTCATGGCACTCCGAGGCGATCCGCCGGTCGGCCAGGAAAAATTCAGAACCGTCGAAGGTGGATTAAGTAACGCAAATGAGCTGGTGGAACTTATTCGCCAGCATCATCCCAACATGGGAATCGGGGTTGCGGGCTACCCGGAAAAGCATCAGGAAGCGGCAACCCTGGAATCCGACCTTGTGAATCTGAAACGAAAAGTAGATGCCGGAGCAGACGCTGTGTTCACTCAGCTGTTTTTCGTCAACGATAACTTTTTCGCGTTTCGGGATCGTTGCACTGAACTGGGAATCGAAATTCCGATTGTGCCCGGGATCATGCCAATCACCGATTTTGCGAGGATCAAACGCATCACGTCCATGTGCGGAACTGTATTTCCGGACGCTCTGGCAACTCGTCTGGAAGCCGTTAAGGATGATCCGCAGGCTCAGTTTGAAATCGGAGTTGAGCATGCCATTCAGCAATGTGAAGAGCTGAGAGCCGCTGGTGTTCCCGGCATCCATTTTTATGCTCTGAATAAATCCGATGCCTGCCAGCGCATTCTGGATGCGACACAATTGCAGTAGAAAGTATGATCGTGAATCTGTCCAGATCCGTGCGAAAGTGGGGTACGCTCAAATGCACTGTGATTCAGTCGGATACCCTTGACGAAGCGAGCTGTGGTATCGTAGTTTTAAACCATGGATTTGGCGCATCAGGAGATGACCTCGTCGATCTCGGTGCCATGCTGATTGATGACAGCAAAACAATCGCAGCGAAATTTCGTTTTGTATTTCCGGAAGCCCCGATTGATCTCGGACCGATGGGAATGCCTGGCGGAAGAGCTTGGTGGCCCATCAACATGGCGCAACTCGCCGAGATTAATCAGACACAGGACTTTTCGAAACTGACGTCGGTCCGGCCACCCGGCATGCAGGAAGCAGCCGCATTGCTGGCCGCAGCCATTGAGGCAATGCGAACAGAGTACGATGTGCTGGATGGAAAACTGGTTCTTGGCGGATTCTCACAGGGCGCGATGGTCAGCACACACGTGACCCTCTCCACTGACCTCAATCCCGCACTTTTGGCCCTGTTCTCCGGGACATTACTGTGTCGAGACGAATGGATGCGACTCGCCGCCGACCACCCCCCGTGCAAGGTACTGCAGTCGCACGGGAATGAGGATCCAGTGCTGCCTTTTGAGGCTGCGACCCAGCTGTCCGCCCTGCTCACTGAGGCAGGTTTCGACCTTGATTTTATTCCGTTCCACGGTGGTCATACGATCCCGATGAATGTGTTGCAGAAACTTTCAGAGTATCTGGAAATGATCTGATGACCCTGAGCAAACCCAAACCCGGTCCGCCAAAAAAGCCACAGCCCATCCGGAAGGCCTGGAAGTTTTGTCCGCACTGTGGCAGCGCGGCCACGAAACCGGGAAAACATCCGTTCATTTGCGCGTCGTGCGGATTTACTCATTTCTTTGGGCCAGTTTCCGCCGTCGGCGCTATCGCGACGGATGCGACAGGCAAAGTGTTACTTCTGATTCGCGCTAAAGATCCGGGTGCCGGGATGTACGGATTGCCGGGAGGTTTCATTGATCCGGGAGAAACAGCGGAACAGGCACTGCAACGGGAGGTGCTGGAAGAAGTGCAGCTGCAAGTGATATCGTATCGGTATCTCGTGTCGTTCCCGAATGAATACAACTATCGGGGATTTGTGCTGCCGGTCACCGATATGTTTTTCGTCGTTGAAGTGGCGTCTTTCGACTCACTGCATCTTGCCGACGGGGAAATTTCCGGTTGGCATTTCTGTCATCCCAAAAAACGGGACCTGAACAAGATGGCGTTCGAATCCAATCGTCAGGCGATGCAGGTATTTCTGAAGCAACGGTGACACACAGCGAGCGGCATAGCGTCAGCTATCCGTGTTGCGATTCGGTGTTGGTACAATGCGATTCTGTGTTGGTACAATGCACATAGAACAAACAGTGCGGACAGACACGGAGGGCTGACGCCCAACCGCTCGCC
>JAGQQS010000601.1 GCA_020426105.1 Planctomycetaceae bacterium | reverse complement strand
TGGGGGTTGATTTATCCGTGCACGAACAGGATCTGCAGATCATCGATTGCGAAACCGGAGTCGTACAACTAACAGAGGCTGAGTTTGAACAAGCGGCCAGACTCGAGGCAGAACAGGGGCAGAAACGCGAACACGCCGCTCGCGTGGCTGCGGAAGACCGAGTTCGTGAACTGGAAGAAGAACTCCGCCGATTGAGGAATAATCAATCCTAAGGCGAACGTGATCTTATCTATGCTCTGCGGAGTCAGAGATCGATCCGGCGAGCGGAGGAGCGTAAGGCCTCCGGCACCTTGTTTTTGCACCGGCAAGATGACGCATGCCGCTCACCGAAAACATCTCACCAATGGCCAAGTGAGGTGAAAGAAACGACAGGAATCAACGTGCCTCTAATTGTTCACCTTCTCCTGGAGCAAGTTCTTCAAAGCCAAATCGTCGGCCCTTAGTAAAGGCAATTGGATTGAGTTCATCGTCGCCGCTGAAATGTCCGCCAGACTGCAAAGAATCGTCGATAACGGGAATTCCAATATAGATGACGCCGACAGTTCCTTCTCGGGTGACGACGAAGAATGGTGCATGTTGTTGCGATTCAAGCTTTCCGGTAACGCGGTCTTTGAACAACAACCAATTGTCAGTGACTCGATGACCTCCGGTGTCAGTTCAGTTATCGCAACCTGAACATCGCGTGTGGCCTCAACGGAAGCCGCGATCTCTGGCGATTCCAGCACCAAGCCCCGCCACTGAAGCGGCAACAACAACGTCAACAGCGGACTCAGTACAACCAGTGCCAAAGCCCAAAACGCAATTGAATGCCGCCGAGCCGCATTGCGCCGCGCGGTGAAGCTCATCGCGATTCCAACACCAGAAATCACGGTCACCTGAATCAACAGCACCACAACATAAGAATAGGATGTCATTATGATTTCTTCCCGCTGGCTTGAGTGATCAATTTCCGAATGCGAGCGGCCTCAGCGGAGGACACGGTCCCATGGTTCAGCAACGTCAACACGAGTCCTTCTGCTGATCCGTCAAAGACCGTGTCGATTAGCCTTCGCACGCATTGCTGTTGTGTGGATTCCCGAGAAACGGTGGCCGAAAACAAGACGTTACCATCCGTAACGCTGCGCGTCAGCCAACCTTTATCTTCCAGACGCACCAGCAACGTATGAACGGTGTTGCGACTGACGCCTCGTCGTTCTTCCAGGATCTTCCACACGTCCGACGCCGAACATTTGCCGAGATCCCAAACAACGGTCATCACTTCATGTTGTACATCCGAGAGTGTTGGCAGATCGTCTTCTGACATGAAATGTTCCTTTTTTTGAAGGCACGACTACTCAGGTTTGACGTGTCGAGCGCCTGGCACACTGCAGCGAGCGAGCGCGATGCGCCTACACCTGTCGTTTACGCTGGTGAATGTTTACTACGCCTGTAGGCGCAATGCAAGAGCAGGTTCAGACGAAAACAAAAAAGTTAGCGTTTCGCGGCAACGCGGCGGTAATTTGATCGCCGGGCGGCGACGTCCCACGACGTTGCCCTGGGCTGTCGCATTACAGGTCTTTGGCCCGGAATCGCATGACGGCTTGCCGCAACGCGGCAAAATGTGATAGCCTGGGGCGAAGCCCCAGGAAACGTTTTGACGAGAACACAAAAGCCCTGCAAGGGCGAGATTCTTTGTATGGCCTCTCGCCCCGATTGGGGCTTTCGATTTGTTTTCGTCACATTTTCCCAGGGCGTTGCCCTGGGCTATCGCATTACAGGCCTTTGGCCCGGAATCGCAAATGTCTCAATCCATTCAATCAGTAACGCGGAGGATCACACGTCATGCCTCAATCCTTGGCCAGCATTCTCGTCCACATCGTCTTTTCTACAAAACATCGGGAACGAATTATCGCGGATGATATCCGCGACGAATTGCACGCTTACATCGGAGGGATCATCGGCAATCACAAGGGAACACTTTTGCATGCCGGTTCCGTTGAAGACCATATCCATCTGTTGGCCGCACATCCTCGAACCAGTTCTCCTGCGCAAGTCATCGAAGCGATCAAAACTGGTTCTTCGACATGGATCAAGACCAAGGGAACGAAGTATGCAGGTTTCCATTGGCAGGGCGGCTACGGTATGTTCTCCATCAGTCCGTCGCATCGCCCGGCACTTGAAAGATATCTGGATATCCAGGCTCAGCATCACCGCAAAGAAACATTTCAGGATGAGTTTCGCCGGCTATGCAGGAAATACGAAATTGAGTATGACGAAAAATATGTTTGGGATTAAAAGAAGGAATTGCATCTCGTTGCGAATTGCCGCAATGCGGCCAAATGTGATAGCCTGGGGCAACGCCCCAGGAAAATGGTGCGGTGGATACAAAAGCCCTGAAGGGGCGGGATGATCGCGGACGCTGTTTCGCCCCGGTTGGGGCTTCCGGTTTTTGTCGCAACATCTTCCCAGGGCGTTGCCCTGTGCTATCGCATTGCGGGCCTTTGGCCACGGTTCGCATTGCCGTCTAATCAATTCATGACAGATACTCGATCACAATATGTTCACGATCTTTCACACCGCTGACTGGCATCTTGGCCAATCGTTCTGTGGATACGACCGCGACTACGAACATTGCTGCTTTCTGGACTGGCTGCTGGCGGAACTCCAGTCGCAGCGGCCGGATGCTTTGATCGTTGCCGGGGATGTGTTTGATTCCATCAACCCGTCTGCAGTCGCTCAGAAACGTTTTTATAACTTTCTGGCAAAGGCCTGCACAACGTCGCAGGGTTTGCAGATCGTATTGACGGCGGGCAATCATGATGCAGGAGCACGGCTGGAAGCGCCGGCGGGGTTGCTGGAATCGTTTAATATCTCGGTCGTCGGAACGGTGAAGCAGGACGAGACCGGCAAGATCGATGTCACCAGATTCCTGGTGCCACTGAAGGCTCAAAACGGATCGGTGCAGGCCATTGCGATGGCGGTGCCGTTTCTAAGACCCTCCGATGTGCCGTTCGTTGACAATGCCGCGGACCCGTATCTGGACGGCGTGCGAGAACTCTACCGCCAAACAACAGAAGCTGCAGATGTACTTCGAACAACGCTGAATCCGAATGCGGCATTGATTGCGCTCGGACACTGTCACCTGCAGGGCGGAGAAGAATCACGAGATTCCGAACGGCGTCTGGTGATCGGCGGTGCCGAGGCGATCAGACCGGATGCATTCGACCCGCAGATCGCGTATGTCGCTCTTGGGCATCTGCATCGAGCGCAGCAGTTCGACGGTGGACGAATTCGCTACAGCGGCAGTCCGATTCCGTTGTCATTTGCGGAAGCCAGTTACCGACATCAGATATCGAAATTGACGTTTAAGACGACGCAGTTAATCTCTGCCGAGGAGATTGCGATTCCTCGCACCGCAATGTTGCTGCGAATCCCGGCCACCGGCCCGGCTTCGATTGACGACGTGCTGGCTCAGATCGAAGCCTTGCAGTTGGCACACAATCTGCCGCCCGAACAGCATCCGTTTGTGGAAGTGCGAGTCACGGAAGAAGGACCAGATCCGCTGCGTCGGCGACGTGTTGAACAAGCGATCGAAGGCAAACCGCTAAGGCTGGCATCGATCAAAGTGGAAAGCGCGAAACGTGACGCGAAAGCTGATGTTGTCACCGCCGCAACGCCACATGTGGATCTGAAAGCGATCGATCCGGAAGACATTTTTCAGGACGCATGGCGAGAAAAATACGGCAACGATCCGGACATGCGTGTCCTGGAAGCCTTTCGCGAGATTCTGTTGCAGGAGGCTCGCGGCTGATGAAAATCGAACGCATTACCGTTTGCAACATTGCTTCATTGGCGGGAGTTCATTCGGTCGATTTCACAAAAGATCCACTCAGGACCGCTGGCTTGTTCTCGATCAGCGGAGTGACAGGAGCAGGCAAGAGTACGTTGCTCGACGCGCTGTGCCTGGCGTTGTTTGATCAAACGCCGCGACTGAATCAGGTCGGGCGGCTGGCGGATCTAACGAATGGTGAAAAGCAAAACGACACACGCATGCTGCTGCGCCGCAATACTGCGTATGGTTTTGCTGAAGTGGCGTTTGTCGGCGTTGATCAGCAGCAATGGACGGCTCGCTGGAGCGTACGTCGAGGCCACAACAAGGCTGACGGGAAACTTCAGCATGTTGACATGACGCTGTTCCAGGGCCACATCGTTCCCGGTGGCGAAGGAGTCGTGGCGGAAGGTGGAAAAAAGACGCTGGTCAAAGATGCGATCGTTGAAAAAATTGGTCTGACATTTGAACAGTTCACGCGTGCTGTGCTGCTGGCTCAAAACGATTTTGCAACTTTCCTCAAAGCGGATGATAAGCAGCGAGCGGAGATTCTTCAGGCACTGACGGGCACGGAACAATTTGAAGAGATTTCGCGAGCGGTCTTTGCACGGTGTGGTGCGGAGCAAAAAGATCTGGAGTTGCTTCAGTCGTCGCTGGCTGGGAATGAGCCGCTGAAGGAGGAGGCTCGTGCCGAGGCACAGGCCGCACGATTTCAGGCTGAGCAACAGTTAGCCATCGTCGAAACCAGACAAAAGGAACTGCAATCGCACGCCGACTGGTTTAGTACACGTTCAAAACTGGCCGCAGAAAAATCGCGAAGTGAGGAAACATTACTCCAGGCTGTGGCTCATCGCGCGACGGCGGAACCTCGTCGTCGTGAGCTGGCACGCACCGAAGAGATTGCACGAGAAGCTCGACCGCTCCGGTCGGCCGAGCAAACTGCGGCGGCTCAGGCTGCTGCGGCCACTGCTGCGGTGGAACTTGCGAAGCTCAAGTGCGAGGAACTGGAACTTGCATACAAAGCCGCGAATGATCGACACCAGGCAGCTGTGCAGATTCACACCGGACGGCTGACTGAGCAACGGGCCACCGAAGTGCTGCTGCGCAAAGCACGCGCGCTGGATCAAACGTTGTCGATTGTGCAGGCTCAATTTCAAAAAGCCAGTACGGATCATGAAGTGGCTAACGCGGCATTAAAAGCGGCTGAACTGAAACTACAAAGCACCGTCGATGATCGCAACATTCGCCTGCAGGAACAACAGTCTCTGGAACGAGACCGTGAACGTCTGAAAGCGTTTGCGCCGTTTGTCGCCGATTCCGCAAGGTGGCTGGACCGCATCGACACAGCCATCTCAGCGGCTCAACAGTTTGTCGCTGCGAAGCAACAGTCGGAGTCGCTGGCCAGACAACTGGCCGAGCTGGATCAACGTCTGGAGCTGGAAAAAGAATCACGAACTCCGCTGCAGGCTGCTTTCCAATCGGCCTCCGCAGCGCTGGAATCGGCGATTGAGGCCCAGAAGAAGTTTGACACCGATCAACTTGCAGCCGATCGAACTCAACGCGAAGCTTCGAAGAGTGTTCTGACGACGCTCTTTCTGCAGATGAAGAATGTTCAGGGGCTTCGCGAACGTTTGAAAACGACCGAAGAGTCGCTCGAACAACTACAGGCGGCTCAGGGATTTGACTTGACTGCAGTCGAACAAATTCGAACTGTCGAAGTTCCTCAGGCTGAGCTGGCAATCGAAGTCGCCAGAACACAGCTCGATTTCATCCAGGCGGCGGTTGATGATCATGCGAAGCGGCTGCGGTTGACTCTGCAGGACGGCAAGGAATGTCCGGTCTGCGGCTCGACCAGTCATCCTTACAGCCAGCATGCGCCCGAAATGGAAGCCACCGCAGTCAAAGCGGCGAAAAAGTCGGTGAAGGATCTGGAAAAGATACGCGACGAAGCTCTGAGTCGTGAATCACGTCTGCATGGTTCCATGGAAACACGGAGGCAACAGATCGATGCGATATCGCAGGAGCTGGCCATACTGAAGTCAGAGGTCGCCGATATCACGATGGATTATCCCGACCATCCTGAAGTCGAAGCCATGCTGGCAATTGAAGAAGACGTAAGGCTGCCGGTGATGGAATCGCGACTGCTGGAGATCAATGGTGAACTGCGGATGATTGAGAAGATGGAGCAGGCTGCCCGTAACGCTGCGAAGCGGACGTCCGACTGTCGGGATGCACTGCAGAATTCGCAGACGGCGCTGAAGGAACTCGACGACCGTCTGCAGGCCATGACCGCCAACCGTGACATCCTGAATGAAACGAGCAACAACGCCGCTGTCGCCCTGCGAAAGGCCGAAGACCACCGCGCCGCAGCAGACGACCGGATGAGTGATCTGTGGCTGGGACTTCCGGCAGCAAAACAGGATTTCGAAGCGGACGCAGCTGCATTTCGACACGCGTTTGAGCGTTCAGCAAACGAATGCGGCGACATCGAGAAGCGGATTGCTGATGTGACCAGTCTGATTCAGCAGGCTGATGCTGCCATTCGTCCACTGGAACAGTCGGTGATGGATGCCAGAACATCCGCAATGGCAAGTGCTGCGGCGTTCGCTGACATATCGAAAGACCGTGATGAATGCCTGAAGGAACGCAGTCAGTTGTTTGACGGACGAGCGGCGGATTTGGTCGAGGAAGAATTCCAGAATCTTCTGGCCGAGGCCGCTCGTTGTCTGGAGGAAGCCGTCGGCGTCAGGACGGAAGCCGATAAGAGCCGGGTTGCTGCGAAGTCAGAATTTGACACTCGGACACAGTCCGCCGAAGGGGCGAAGTCGGTTCTGGCAGCTGCGACATCTGTCCGCGAACGCTGGATGGAAGCCTTTACAGCACGAACATCCACATCGCTGAGTCTGCAGGAACTTGATGGACTACTGGCACGTAATGAAACATGGATTCGGGCTGAACGATTCGCCCTGCAGCAACTGGATGAAGCGGTCACGGCGGCGGACAGTGCGTGTCGGATTTATGTCCAGCAGTTTCAGCAGCATGACGCTGCTCCGCCGACGCAGGAAGATGAACAAACTGTGTTGCTCGCATTGCAGGCGATGAATCAGGAGTTGACGCAGGCAAAGACAACTCTGAATGCCGCCCACGCTGTTCTTTTGAGCGACGATACACGCCGCGTTCAGAATGTCGAGCTAATGAAACGAATCGAGCTGCAGGATGCCAAAGCGGATCCGTGGCGGAAACTGAATGAGTTGATTGGTTCCAAAGAGGGGGACAAGTTTCGCATGATCGCACAGCGGCGAACGCTGGATGTGCTGCTGGGATATGCGAATCAACAATTGAATCAGTTGTCGGCTCGATATCGGCTGGAGCGTTTGCCGGAGTCTTTGAATCTGATCGTGATCGATTGTGATATGGGCGAAGAGCGGCGGTCAATTCATTCGTTGTCTGGCGGCGAATCGTTTCTGGTATCACTGGCGCTGGCGTTAGGATTGGCATCGCTCACGTCCAATCGCCTGCGGATTGAGTCATTGTTTATTGATGAAGGATTCGGAAGCCTCGACCCGGAAACG
The DNA here is from genome assembly GCA_020426105.1 of Planctomycetaceae bacterium. Classification (GTDB taxonomy): domain Bacteria; phylum Planctomycetota; class Planctomycetia; order Planctomycetales; family Planctomycetaceae; genus SXXK01. The sequence continues at coordinate 697 of JAGQQS010000601.1, read as the reverse complement.
CTGACAGTCGCGATGAATGCATTGACACATCTGGAATCTCAGGGCCGCAAGGTCGGAGTGATTTCGCATGTCACTGAAATGACGGATGCAATTCCCGTACAGATTAGGATTGAAAAGCGTCGCAGCGGAGGAGCCTCGCGGATTGTGATTCCGGGAGCGGATCCGGAACACGTGAGTCCCACGACAGATTTTGAAACGGGATTGAAAATTTCAGCAGCGAAGCCTTCTGGGGCGGTGAGATCTTCAGCAGCGGAGTCAGGGAACTCAGACGAAGTCCAGGCGGCAGCGGTCGCGATCGTGGAGATACTGCAACGAGAAATGCTGATGGGAAAGCAGAAAGTCTCAACAACGGCGCTGCGGAAAGAAATTGGTTGCTCCGTGAAATGTTTTGGTGCCGCTCAGGATAGATTGGGGCCCAAAATTGCCATTGACGGTCGCAGTCTGCGACTAGCGGAAACGTAGTCATCATCGCTCCGCGTGATGAGCCCACAAGGTTGAATGATGCTGATAGATTTACGGGGCTGAATCATCGCTGGACGGGTTTTCCCAGACTCGTCTTTGGCGGCGATGTCTTCACCGATGATTGTCAACACGGGAGGGCGAGGCTACAGCCTGGCCATTGCTCCGCGGAAACTCATGGCTCAGCAGGAGCTTCGCCCTCCCGGCATCGGACCCCTGGACGAATTTCCGAAATCCG
>JAGQQS010000600.1 GCA_020426105.1 Planctomycetaceae bacterium | reverse complement strand
ATCTGGCTGACCTTCGACCCCAGCGACACGATCTTCGGTCGCGCCGCCGAATAAATAAACGTGCGGCCCTGTTCCCGGTGCTGCAGCCAGCCACGTTCGTCGAGCCGCACCATCATCGTCTGAACAGTATTGCGGGCAAGTTCACGCTTTTTGGCGAGTGTATCGCGCACTTCCGTCACCGTCACTTCACCCGCCGCCCACACGACCTCCATAATGTCTCGCTGAGCCTTCGTCAGTTGACCAGGATCACTTTCGCCCATTCTGTCTCTCCAGACTGCACCACTGTGTTGCGAACCAGTTGCTTACAGTATGTAGGCAGTGTGCCTATGTAATGTAGGTGCGTCAATCCGTGGTCAGACAATTCTGAAAGAATTCAGATGGCGGCTAAATCAGCGTTCAGGCGGGAGCACCGGCAGCGTTTCATTCCAACGCAATCAGGAATGCGCTACCTCAGGGAACTCAGATACTCGAGCAGGTCGGCGACCTGTTGAGCTGTCATGTCTCGCACCAGCAGGTCTGGCATCAGCGACTGGCGTTGGGGAACAAGTTGCTCAATGTCCCCGGTTGCGAGGCGATGCTGGTTGTTCTGAGCGTCCTTCAAAACTACTTCACTCTCGGCTTTCTCCAGCAGCAAGCCGGTGAACAGCTTGCCGGATTTTGTTTCCGCCAGATACGTGACGAATTTCGGATCGATTTGCTTTGAGGGTTCAAGAATGCTTTCCAGCAGTTGAGCGCGACTGAGTTTTTTGCCGATGGTCGTGAGCTCGGGACCGACTTCTTTACCTTCCTGTGCAATGCGATGACAATTTTTACAGGACACACCGTTCGTTTCGAAAAAGACCTCTCTCCCGCGAGCTGCATCACCCGTGAGTGAAAGAACCTGTTCGGGCCGCACGAGGCTGCCGAGACGCTTGATGCGTTCTTCAGGTGGCAGAAACCGCTCAAACAGATCACGAATGCTGACCTCACGATGCTTGGTTGCATTTTGAATCGTCAGATCAACTACCGTGGCGGGCAATTCGCCGTTGTCGATGCTATGCAGGAGCTGCATGGCCCCGGTTGTCGATGCCAGGAGGCGGTCCACGATTTCTGATCGCTCTGCGACGGTTTCGGTTGAGCACAGATGTACCAGCGCAGAGGTCTCGTCGGCGCGAATTTTAGCGATTGATTTGCTGGTGGCTGCTTCTGAATCAGACTCATTGGGCAATTGCTTCAGCCATGCGTACAGCAACGCGAGACCGGCCTGATCGACTTCGGTCGAACCGATGTGCGGCATGCGCCCATTCCCAAGTTTTGCCATCCGGTAGAGCAGGACGGATCGAAACGGATCTCCCGGCGCGATGACTTCAGCGGCGTGGATCCCAAATGTGCCCTGTGTGGGACGCGTCTGAAGCATATTTGTTTTGTCGAGCGGCAGATCAAAATGCATGTGCGACAGTACGGCGCCTCCGGCATGCATTCTGTGACAGTGGCTGCAGTTCACATGCAGGTACGACCGAGCGCGGTCATCAAGTGCGGCGATCGTATCGTGTGGATCAACCAGCGTAGCGATTTTCGCGGCATCAACCGCAGGGCGAATCAGTCCGGTGCTGAAAAGTCTCTCAAGCTGCGACCGCGTCGTTCCAGCGCTGGCGTCACGTTGAGTGAGTTGCAGTGCATTGAATGCCAGTGGCGGTCCGGACCAGGTGTTGTGGCATCGTTGACATTCAGCCCTGCCGGAGAATCGCCATGTCTGACTTCGTCGACCACCAGGCGCCTCGGCATCAACGATTTCGAAGCTGCGTTCTGCACCTGCTGCACTGACCAGCAGCGCGTCCGACTGGTCATCATTCCATTGATACGTATATGGCAACCATTCCTTTCCATTGAAGTGCAGAATCTGTGTTTCAATGCGGCGCCGTGATGCGGGATCTCCCTGGTGAAGCTCCAGCGACAGTGTCTTGACCAGCACGGTATTTTCCGGAAATACCCATGGTTGTGCTTCAGAATTTATCGTCAGCTCATTCGGTACCGCAACCAGCCGTTCGCTCACAGCAAAGTCTGCCCATGGTTCAGCATTGATTGAATACGGGACGACGCCCGGGGCAGGCGACAGATCAGTGACTGACGAAAAAAGTCCACTGTCACTCAGGCGGCGCGGAAAAGTGCTGGATTGACCGTGTTCAGGATTTGGAAGTAAACGATGAATCGTCCCGGCCGTATGATCAAGCAGCAGGAGTTCACCGTCATTGTCTTCGCCGAAGCCAACAATGCGGTGACTGGAATCCGCGATCTCACGATGTTCTGCAACTTTGCCATCGTCGAACCGGAAGCTCCACATTTTTCCCGTGTCGTAGTCCCCGTAAATATGCGTACCATTGAGTTCCGGCAATCGTGTTCCGTAGTACGTCATCCCTTCGGTAATTGAAGACGATTCAGAATGCGGATGATCGATCGTGGGCGGCAGAAAGGGCGTCACTCCCCGCGGCCATTCGGGATGTGTCGAGGCGCGACCTTCCATGACAGCCCAGCCGTAGTTGCCGCCCCGTTCGATGCGATCGAGCATTTCCCACAGTTCCCAGCCGACATCACCTACCCAAAGGTCGCCCGTTTCTTGATCGAAGCTCATTCGCCACGGATTGCGGAGACCATACG
>JAGQQS010000599.1 GCA_020426105.1 Planctomycetaceae bacterium | reverse complement strand
ATCCCCTTTTTTGATTTCGACAAAGCACTGCCACAGAAGTTACCACACATGAACGATGTCACAGGTTTTGCCGCAGCTCTGGCTGAGCGGGCTAATTCGCGCTGCGAACTCTGCAGCGGCCAGGAAACACTTAGTGTCCTGGAAGTTCCACCTGCGGATATTCCGGATGTGGAACACTGCGTTCTGGTCTGTGAGTCGTGTCTGAGTCGCATCTCAACTCCCGGTGCAAGTGACCTCGATCACTGGCGATGTCTGAATGAATCGGCATGGAGTGAAACAGACGCTGTTAAAGTTCTCACGTGGCGGCTGTTGAAACGGTACGAAGCTCAGGCCTGGGCAAAGGACCTGCTCGATCAGATGTATCTCGAAGAACCAGTTCAGGTATGGGCCGCGAGCTGCAGCCTGAACGCGGCGGAAGCCTCCGATGCAGAAGACGGCAACATCAGTCCGGTCGATAGTCATGGTACGCCCCTGGCCAGTGGCGATTCCGTCTGCATCATTAAAGATCTCAACGTCAAGGGCACTTCGTTTACCGCTAAGCGCGGCACGATCGTCCGTAATATCAGGCTCACGAATAATCCGGAACACGTCGAAGGCCGCGTCAACGGGACAGTGATTGTGCTGAAGACATGCTTTCTGAAGAAATCGACATAACCTGTTTCCGAAGTGATGTCACGAAAGAGTCCCCAGAGAATCTCTTCCCGTTCTTTGGCGGATTGGTGCCTGCTCATTGATCCTGGACCCAGTCAGATAATTTGTCATGCCATCGTCCACACAGTCCAGAGTCGCTCTGGCAATGGTCATCATCATCGGAATTGCTTGTCTGGCGCCGTGGCTGCTGAAGTCGGGATCTGGCCCCGCTCGCGAGCTTGTGGTGTATTGTGCCCATGATTCTGTGTTTGCCGACGCGATTATTCAGAAGTTTGAGGCACAGACGGGGATTGTGGTTCGGGTACGGTATGACGAAGAAACAAACAAGTCACTGGGACTCACGAACCTGTTGATATCCGAGAAGGCTAAGCCGCGCTGCGACGTCTTCTGGAATAACCAGACGCTGGGCACCATCCGCCTCAAGCAGGAAGGTCTGCTGAAGACAGTTGACCCTGCGGTCTATGCCCGGATTCCCCGGCAATTCAAAGATGCGGATCACCAGTGGGCCGGTTTCGCTGCACGGCTTCGCGTGTATCTCGTGAACACTGACCGGATGAAGGCGACAGAAGAACACATCAACGCTGCGCTGAAGTCCGATTCGCTTTCAAACGCAGCGATTGCCGTGCCACTATTTGGCACAACGCTGTCGCACTATGCCGTGTTATGCGACCAGATCGGACTGGATAGTCTCAAAGCCTGGCATGCCTCATTGCGGCTTCGTGGAATCCGTGAAGTACGCGGCAACGGAGCCGTCAAAGACCTCGTCGCAGAAGGCGCCTGCGACTTTGGGATTACTGACACGGATGATGCTTTTGCCGCCATTGATGCAGGGAAACCGGTGACGATGCTGCCTGTGCGACTGGATTCAGGTCAGACAATCTGTCTTCCAAACAGTGTTGCGATACTCCGCAACTGTCCTCATCCTGAAGCCGCACTGGTGTTCATCCAATTCCTGCTGTCCGCAGAAATCGAATTGGCCCTGGCCAATTCTGCGTCGCGGCAGATCCCGCTGGGACCTGTTGATATCTCGCAGCTCCCGGCAGATGTTCGGGAACTTACAAAATGGGCCGCGGATGGCATTCCACTCGACGGCGCCGCAAGTCACCATCCTGAAGTTCTGAAGTGGCTGACATCGGAATACACGGGCCAATGACCGAATGACACTCAACGCATCTCTGCTGTGGTCCCTGATGCGCTGCATGATTATTGCGAGCATCGCGGTCTGGCCTGTGACCATGATTGTGGCTCG
>JAGQQS010000598.1 GCA_020426105.1 Planctomycetaceae bacterium | reverse complement strand
CGTTGCTGCGAGCCGACGGCTTCCGCGTTGATCCATATGGCGGCTGCACCGCCAGTCGTTACCCAGAACTGCTCCTCTTTCGCATCCCATTCAAACCGGCAGTGATAGCGAATCCTGCTTCCTGGTAGCTGAATGTACTCAAAATCTTCATGCGAGTGATCAGGCCGCCGCCCGGTCCAGGTGGGGATGTCCAGACGAAGACGGTGACGCTGCTGGAGAACTCCACCGACACTGACGTCCAGTGCGTAATCGGCGGATCGGGGAGATAGACGGTCCTCATGCATTCGACGGACTCACCCTCGATAGGATGACACGGATTGGCGCAGTGATGTGATTTGGAACGATCCATAACCGGAGCAAGAGGCTGACCAGAATTAAGCAGAGAGTGTGTTCACAAGGGAACGACTTTGCGTAACGCGTTCGTCGGAAATCCATGGTCCAGCCATGGACGCAGATACATCACGGCCAGCCTGGCTCCCCTAAGACCTGGATCATTTTGAATATCGATGCGTGCATCCGCCAATGGAAACTCAGCGCGAGTGCGATCGTTCGCTGGCCCACAGCTGTCAACATACCCGGAAATCCACATGCTCAGAGCCTCATGGGCGATATCCTCCTTCTGGATCTTTTGTAAGGTTCCGTACACCGCTTTGACATAGTGGGCAAATCGCGATTCGACCATGACATATGCGAGATCCATTGCAATTGAGGCCTTCGCACTCGCGTCGGCACAATCATGTTGTTTTGACCGACAGCAAGTGGGCATCGAGAGGAAGGCAGCCCCGTAACGGATTGGGGACAATGCCACCAATCCGCAATCCCGGAATTCCACTTCTCGGCGATCATCTATGGAGAATTCCGACGGACCAATTGCTTGCTGATCTGCAATGCCCGCAAGAGCGACAAATGAAGGTAATCCGCCGATCCGTCCGTCACCATTCTGGTGCTGCGAATCCCGGTCCTCGTGAGCAACGTTCGCTGATAGATACAGGCACATGCCGAACTGTCTGAAAGCGTTCGTCATCTGCGTTCCCAGTACAAAGGCCGTGTTCATCCAGCACAGCCGCGTGTTGAACTCGGGAATCGATTCTTCGAAATCGAAGGCCAACTCATTGAACTGGAATCCCGCATTGTCCCTGCGGTATCCAGTGAATGGCAGCCGCGCCAGCGTTCGTGGCCCTGTCAGAACGATGTATCGTGCATCCTCCGTATCGCGGAAGCGGTTCCATGCCGCGTAAGAAGACGATTCCATGGTTCGGGTCAGGTCATGCGGCTTGTTCAGGTCGCTCCAGCGTTCCAATCCAAGCAGATCCGGTGACGCAGCAGCCAGAAAAGGGCAGCAGGCCGCCGCCCCAAGCGTGGCCATATGTGTCAGCAATGTCACGTCAGCGGGATGATGCGAAAACTGATAATCAGCAATCAGGACACTGAATGGTTCGACGAGATCGCGTTGCCAGGGATCATTAACGATCCGCTGATAAAGAATACTTTGCTCAACTTCCGGCGGACAATCGAGTTCGATGGCGAATTCGTTTTTTTTGCAGTCAAAGATCCTGATGCGCACCAGAGCAGTGTTCTCATTATGTGTGCACAGAAAATGCAAACCACGCCAAGTGGCTTCGAGCTTCAGAAAATCGGG
>JAGQQS010000597.1 GCA_020426105.1 Planctomycetaceae bacterium | reverse complement strand
CGGGTGTACAGTACGCCCGTCGTTCCGCCGACGGGATCGCCTGCACATCTGAGCAACCACGGCTCATACACTTGCCCGGAAGTCACGGTTTTATTGATGGACCTGTTTTACTCGCAGCGTGAGTGCAGAAATTCGACATTTCGTGTCTTATCGGCGGTGGTCCTGCGGTTTCCCGAAGGATGAAGAAATGAGGATTGTCGTTGTCCTGTTTGCTATGATGATCACATGCCTCGTGCTGGCTGTCGTGCAGTTTGCGGGACGTGTGGAGCAGCTTACAGAAGCTCCGGCAGATGTCGCGGTCGATCCGCAACTTGATGCAGCCGTACAGTCCCTGAATGAGCGGTTGCACTCAATCTGGCAGGCGGCAAAAGTCCCACCTGCAGTCGCAGCTGATGAACTTGATGTGCTGCGTCGCTTGTCACTGGCGTTATTCGGAACCGTACCATCGCTCGAAGACATTCGTGCCTTTGAGAACGATTCCGGGCCGAACCGAATTGATCGCTGGGTTGTGAAGATGCTGCAGGATTCCCGCTACAGCGATTATTTCTCAGAACGACTTGCCCGCAGTCTTGTCGGTATCGAAGACGGACCATTGATAATTTTTCGCCGCGATCGACTGGCAGCGTGGCTGGCGGTGCAGTTGCATAAAGACGCATCGTGGTCGGACATGACGAAAGAGTTGATTGCAGCGGAAGGACTGTGGACTGACCAACCGGCCACCAACTTCATTACAGTGGCTCGTACAGATGATGAGGGACTGGATGAGAACAAACTGGCGGGCCGCACCGTCCGTACATTCCTTGGCCAACGCATCGATTGCGCTCAGTGTCATGATCATCCCTTCGATCCGGCATGGCATCAGGCTGACTTTGAAGGACTGGCGGCATTCTTCTGCCAGGCGGCGCTGACACCCGGCGGTGTTACTGACGGCCGCGGCGACAGCAAACGGGCTGTCTACAAGGTTATCACTCCCGGGACTGAGTTGGAACGCACAGTGCCCGCGGCCGTTCCATTCCATTCTGAGTGGCTGCCTGCAGACGGAGGCCTGCGAACGCGTCTGGCGGAATGGGTGACGCACTGCGAAAACCGTCGCTTTGAACGCGCAATCGCCAACCGAGTCTGGGGGTTCATGTTTGGAAAACCATGGCACGAGCCGGTTGATGATCTGCCACATCCGGTAGCGGGCGAGACCGATATCCTTGATATCCTGGGTCAGGAATTTCGGGCGCGCGGCGATCGGCTCAGTGTCCTGATTCGCATGATTGCGCAGTCGGATGCTTTTCGTCGATCATCCAAATCGAACGTCGAGCATGAGGAAGGCTACGTGAATCAGGTAAAGGTCTGGTCGGTGTTTCCGCTGGTGCGTCTGCGGCCGGAACAGGTGATTGGATCGTTGTTTCAGGCGGGACATATCAGGACGATCGATCAGAATTCGAATCCATTTGTGCGATTGCAGAAGTTTGGCAATGAGCGTGATTTCCTGAACGAATACGGAGATCTCGGTGAGGATGAACTCCTGCAGCAGGTGGGGACGATTCCTCAGGCACTGTTACGCATGAACGGACGATTCACGGGTGAACAAAGCAAAGTCGATCTGCTGTCGGCAACGTCGCAGATCATCAGCTTTTCACCGGATGACACGGCCATTGTCGATAATTGTTTTCTGGCCTGCCTGTGCCGTCATCCGTCGCAGGAAGAACAGACTTTTTTTCTGAACCAGTTTGAATCTGCCCGTCAGCCGGACCGCAGAAAGGACAAAGCTGAATTTCCGGAGGATGTCGGGAACGCGGGGGCAGCCTCGGCAGCGAAGTCAACTGATGCGGAGCAGAATCAAACGACTGACGGCAGCGAGTCAACGGCTCCCGTTCGCCGGACTCGGGCGGAAGTCGTTGAAGATCTCGTGTGGGCGCTGTTTAACAGTCCGGAATTTTCCTGGAATCATTGAGATGAACATCACACCAACACGTCGCCGGGTTCTTCAGTCATTGTCGGCCTGCGGGGTTTCGCTGACATTACCAGGGATGTCGATACGTGCTGCGGCCCTGCGGCGCAACGAACGGCCGAAGTCTTTGATCGTGCTCTGGATGAATGGCGGCATGAGCCAGTTGGAGACCTGGGATCCGCACCCGGGAACGAAGTCCGGCGGCGAGGTGAAAGCGATCTCCACCTCGGTCAGGGACGTTCAGATTTCTGAGCTGTTGCCGCAGATGGCCGAGCAACTGCATTCATGCATGCTGATTCGTTCGCTCACGTCGAAAGAAGGCGATCACGAACGCGGAGCGGCGTTCGTGAAGACAGGCTATCGACCGGAACCGACACTGAAGTATCCGACACTGGGAGCGATTGCAGCACATGAATTACCCGATCCGACGATCGAGATTCCTCAATACGTCGCTTTAGCATCCGGCCGCAGCATGCCTGAGGGCGGATATCTGGGCAACGAGTGGGATGCGTTTCGCATCTTTGAACCGGGCGCGGGGCTGTCCAATCTAAGGTCTTACGTACGGCCTGACCGACAGACCGCGCGCCTGAACGGCTTGAATGTTGTCAGTCGGCAGTTCGAACAGGGACGTCAGTTCGGGGCGAAGAAAACACTGCATCAGGATACGCTCGATCGAGCCCTGACGATGATGTCATCGGAGCAGTTGAACGCGTTTGAACTGGACAGTGAATCATCGAGTGTAAAAGCCGCGTATGGCGATACGTCGTTCGGGCGCGGATGTCTTGTTGCGCGGCGACTGGTCGAAACCGGAGTCCGTTCGATCGAAGTGAATCTTTCGGGGTTTGACACGCATGTATCGAATCACAGTGGACATGTGACGCAGTGCAGAATTTTGGATCCCGCGATCGCGACACTGATTCGAGAGCTCCGCGAACGTGACCTGCTGGAATCGACGATTGTGCTGTGCATCAGCGAGTTCGGCCGCACGCCAAGTATCAACGCGGCCGGCGGTCGTGACCACTGGCCAAACTGGTTCTCATGCCTGATTGCGGGCGGTGGATTCCGCGAAGGTGTCGTCATCGGTGAGACGCCACACGACATATTTGAAGGAAAACAAGAGGATGGCAAGCTGACGCTGCCTGCAAAGCCGGTGCTGGTCCCTGAGCTCTACGCGACGATCATGGCGACGATGGGGATTGACAGTCGCAAAGAAATCCTGACCCCGATCGGCCGCCCCATTCGGTTTGCCGACGCCCTGCCGGTCGAGTACCTGCTGAAGTAGAATCCCGCTGTTATCAGTGAATATGTTTCTGGACGGACCTGATTCCAGGCCAAGCGAAGCGGTTCATATTGTTTTCGCTGGCGAGAAGGTGAAGGCTGACGATCTGCAGGTGAATCCCTCGGTTCAGGCTTCCGAACACACCGGCACGTTCGTGGTCCTGTCTCTTGAAGCGCTCGTGGCAATGAAATTAATTTCATTTCGCAGAAAGGACCAGACTCATCTTGAGGACATGATCAGCGTTGGTTTGATTGATCGAACATGGATTGAACGATATCAAACAGATCTGGGCCACCGACTTGCAGAAATCTTTGACTCGCTTGAGAATTGAGCTGGAGACGTACTCGGAGGAGACTCACTTCGTAACGACAGTGATCGACGTGCCGGATGACAAGGAAATACTCGATCTTGGCTCGATCGAACACCCGGCGACGCAAATGGTTTTGCTTGAGGGGCAACCGGCACCGGAACTGCGAGACGTGGATGATTGGGCCTACGGTCCTCCGCTGAAGCTGGCCGATCTTCGCGGCAATGTCGTCCTGTTGGAATTCTGGGGTTACTGGTGTGGTCCGTGCGTGCGTCGCAGTCTGCCGCAGTTGTTTAAGATTCAGGAAGAGTTCCACGGCAAGTCGCTGGTTATCGTCGGCGTTCACGTCGACAGTGAAGACACCGTTACGTCGGCGAAAGAACAGGACGAGAAACTCAAAAATTATCGTGACGAGGTCTGTAAAGGGAAAAACATCACTTTTCCAGTCGCTCTCACGGTACCGAAGAGGACATCTTTTGGCGCGGGTATCGCCTGGAAAGCCAGATCTGCGGTCAGTGCTGATTATGGGGTAAAGTTTTATCCCACCACCGTGTTAATCGACCGCTCCGGCACTGTAGTAGGGAAGTTCAATCCGGGAGACGCGAAAGATATTGCCAGGCTGAAAACGCTGCTCGATAGCGTATAACGACGGGGCTGAAGTTGAGATCTCACACGGCGTGCATGGACACCGCCAAGGCGACTTTTTTTCGCCGCAAATCAGGGTTATTTGTCTGCTTTACGAACGCAGTACACGCGTTTATCAGTGCGAATCAACAGTCGATCTCCAGCGATTGCGGGCGTGGACAGTGTGAGGTCGTCTTCAGCAAGGCTGTTGGAGTGGAGAACCTCCAGTGAATCCCCGGCCTTGACTACCGTGCAGACTCCGTCTTCGTTCAGACAAAACCACTTCCCATCGTAGCTCCACGGAGACGCGGTGAATTCTGTGCCACCATTCAATCGTTTATTCTCAAATAACGTCGTGCCGGTTTTGGCGTCGAAACAACTGGTGAGACCTCGGTCGTAAAGCACGAACAGTCTGCCATTATCGACAATTGTACTCGGGTTGTACGGTGCTGCTTTCATGCTGGACCATACGATGAATTCACTACTCGACTCGCCTTCAGGCAACGTCAAATCACCGGTAGCGCCAGGTTTGATTGCGTACAGAGCCTTGATCGGATCCAGCACGTAGCCGGAACTCACGTAAAGTAATCCATCTGCTGCATACGGTGTCGCAATTGTGATGGACGACATTCCTTTCAACGACCACAACACGTTTCCCTCGAGATCATAGCTTCGAACGGCACTGGTTCCGGCAGTGACAATTTCCGTGGTTTCGTCGTGACTCCAGATGAACGGTGTTGACCAGTTGCTCTTTTCGTCGCGATCGACCTCCCATAACTTCTCACCAGTCAGCTTGTCCAGCGCCAGAAGTGAAGAATGTTCTTCATTGTCATTCACGTAGTACAATGTATTCCCATGCAGAACCGGAGAAGCCGCAGTGCCCCAGCCGGAACGCGTGTTATGCGGTGCAAGTTCATGAGACCAGATCTGTTCACCATTGAAGTCAAAGCAGAACAGACCGATGTTTCCGAAACAAAAGTAGACGCGTTCCCCATCAGTGACTGGTGTTTCTGAAGCGTAACTGTTCTTGAGATGGATCGATTCTGTAGGTGTTCCGGTGCGGATTGTTTTTTCCCAACGAACACTGCCACTTAACAGATCCAGGCAGAGCACTTTCCATTCATGGATGGACGAGGGGATTTCCTTGCGATCGCCGCCAAAATAGAGACCTTTCTTCAGCGGCTCGGTCGTCCCCGTGTTCACGACCGTGGGCAGGAACACGTTGTCACCCCAGACAATCGGCGACCCCCAGCCGCGTCCTGGGATTTCGGTCTTCCATTCGACGTTCTCCGTTGATGACCATTTGTCCGGTAATCCAGCATTGTGGGATACACCGGACGCGTCCGCTCCGCGAAATTGGGGCCAGTTCGCAGCGGCAGGTTCTTCGGCGACGCACATTTGTGGTTCTGCACTGAGGATTAGCCACAAAGTGGCCATCGCCACAATCACGTAAATGCACCTCAACATCGTCCATTCTCCCTGAGTACACACCACACCCTGCGTCGGAAAGCCGGGCTGTCGATTCACCCCCTGAGTTCATCTCAGAGGCTGGACGCCACGGAATCATTGCGTTTTCGTAGCGCAAAGGCACTGTAAACCCACGGGGTGAGCCCGTGGGCGACCGAATCAACAGCCCGCGGGCGACTAAATCAACAGCCGGAAAGCCGGGCGGCAGGAGCGATGGTAACCGCAAAATCAGACCGCTTCCAGCCATGTCAATCGAATGTGCTCAGTACGATCACCGCGAAATTCGGCCAGCGCATGCGACACGGCCGCGGCCGCACTTCCCCGAAATGACCAATTCATGGCATCTGCATCTGTCCTTAAACGCTCGGCCTGCAGGCTAAACATTAGGCATCTCCTGCGATATAAATCCTCAGGCCGCTGTTTGTCGAAAGCCGTTGTAAGTCGCCGGCGATCGCAGGTTCGGATGTTCCCCTTGCTTCTCGAGATCTTCTGCCCAACCGATGACCACGACCATGGAGCCGCAGGACGATGACACGTCCGAGTCTGATGACTCGGTGCCGGATGTGATTGCGCTGGATTCGATGAGTGCTGCCCCGGGGCTTTTGTCAGCGGCAAATCCGGAACGCATGAAGAGGCAATCGGACAAGCCCGTGGCCGTGGTGACCGGTGCGGCTCGTCGGGTGGGGCGTGAGATCGCGCTGGCGATGGCAGCACGTGGACTTGCCGTCGTCGTGCATCATGGTACCTCAACGGTCGAAGCGAACGTGCTGGTCAATCGGATTCGGAATGACGGTGGCACTGCGGTTGCTGTCAGTGCGGATCTGCGCGAGCCGCGTGCCGCCGCGATAGCCGTTTTTGAAGCGGCCGCAGAGCTGGGTGAAGTGACCACACTCATCAACAGCGCCGCGGTCTTTCAGAATCGAGCGCTCCCGTGGATTGATCTGTATCACTGCAATGTCCATCTTTCTGTCAATCTGCTGGCTCCCATCTTTCTGGCTCAGCAGTTCATCCGGCAACTTGGCGAAGGACAGCGCGGGCACATTATTAACATTCTTGATTGGCGTGCACAGCGCCCCGGCGGCGATCACGTTGTCTATACAGCAACGAAGGCGGCCTTGTCGAGCGTCACCAAATCACTCGCACTGCAACTTGCGCCTCTGATTCAGGTCAATGGAATTGCGCCCGGGGCGATTCTGCCGCCGGAAGATCGAACGAACTGGCATGAGCAACGTGCGATTACCTCCATTCCGCTCAAACGCACCGGTTCTCCGGCGGCGCTTGTCGAGGCGATTAATTTCCTGCTGGACTCCAGCTTCATCACCGGCGAAATTCTGAATATCACCGGCGGAGAAGAGTTATAAAGCACCCTTGCAATGATTGCGTTGTTGCAGCAAGTCTGTGAAAAAACGCCATTCGCCATTGAGTCAATGTTTGAATTCAGAGCGATGGAAACGCATCGCACAAAGGAGACTTATGTTTGGATACATTACCAGGGCAGTACTCTGTGCATCGCTGGCGTTTTCTATCGGAGCCGCGCAGGCGGAAACAGACCTCAAAGAAGTTAATGTTATCACTGACGGCAACATGGCATTCCGTGTTCCGGCTCAGGTGCTCGTCGAAGAAATCACCAAACGGACAGGCATCGATTGGCAGGTATCTCCGGCTGCCGGGGCTTCCGGATCAATAGCATTTCGCGCAGCGTCTCCCGCCGATGGTATTGGGCCGGAAGGCTTCAGCATCAGGAGTGCAGAGAACAACCTGCCTCGTATCACAATCGCCGCGCAAACGCGTCGTGGCGCCCTGTTCGCAGTGGGCTATCTGCTGCGGACGCTGGAGTGTTCAATGGGGCAAGTTGTGATGAAACAGGCGATCAACACCACGCAGTCGCCGGATTACGCGATTCGCGGCCATCAGCTCGGCTACCGGGCACAGGCCAACAGTTATGATGCATGGGACGAAAAGACTTTCGATCAGTATATTCGTGAACTTACGTTCTTTGGCGCCAACTGCGTTGAGAATATTCCGTTTCAGGACGAACGTCCAACTCCTATCATGCCACTGTCGCGACCTGAAATGAACCGGGCAATGTCAGCGATTTGTGCGAAGTATGATGTCGATTACTGGGTCTGGACACCGGCGGATTTCGATCTGACCGACGTGGAGAAACGTGCGGCGGCGCTTAAATTTCACGAGGCGTTCTACAAAGAATGCCCGCGACTGGACGCCATCTTCTTTCCTGGTGGCGATCCGGGCGACAATCATCCGCGTGAAGTAATGCCGTTTCTTGACGACCTGTCGGGAATTCTTCATATGCATCATCCGAAGGCGAAGATCTGGTTGTCGCTGCAGGGGTTTGAAGGAGAGAAAACGGATTACTTTTTCGGCTGGCTCAACGACCATAAACCCGAGTGGCTGGGAGGTTTGGTTGCCGGACCGAGCAGCCCGCCGTTGCCTCTGCTGCGCAAACGTCTGGATCAACGATATTCACTGCGGGACTACCCTGACATCACGCATATTGTCCGCTGCCAGCATCCGGAACGGAATCTTGACCAGGTCTTTGCGCTGACGGCGGGTCGCGAGCCGATCAATCCGCGTCCGCTGTTTTATGCGGAGATTTTTGCGGAAACCGCACCGCACACCAATGGATTCCTGAGCTACTCAGACGGCTGCCATGACGACTTGAACAAGACGATTTGGAGCGGACTGGGATGGGATGCCGGGCAACAACCTCGCAGGATTCTGGTGGAATATGCCAGATGCTTTTTCAGTGCAGTGGACGCGGAAAATATTGCTGACGGGATTCTGGCACTGGAACAAAACTGGTCCGGCGAACTGCGTGACAATAAGGGTGTCCCCGAAACTCTGACGCGCTGGAAGAACCTTGAAACGGCACATCCTGAGCTTCAGGAAGACTGGCGCTGGCAGATGTTGCTGCTTCGCGCGTATTACGATGCTTATCAGCAGGAACGTCTGGCTCGCGAGACGTCTCTCGAGTCAGAGGCCTGTCAGGAGCTTGAGCAGAAAGCAGGACGTTTTCCCACGGAAGCGATGGACGCCGCACTGCGTGTCTTGTCAAAAGCGAAGAATGAGCCTGTTCGTCCGGATCTGCGAAACCGAATTCTGGAACTGTTCGATCATCTGTATACCAACATTAAATTCCAGAGCAGCGTGGAAAAATATCACGCGATTCATCCGCAACGAGGTTGCATGCTGGATTTTCTTGACATTCCGCTGAACAATCGGTTCTGGCTGGAAGATGAGTTCCACAAAGTGCTCACGATTCCCACACTCGAAGGCCGCTGGGAACGCCTCGAGCAGCTGCGAACATGGGAGAACCCCGGCGTCGGCAGCTACTACGACGACATCGGCAGTGCATCGCGCAGTCCACACGCGGTGCGCGGCGAGGGAACATCGTCCTTCTGGTGGGTAGACAACGGCATGAGCCGCTCGAGACTGTCCTGGCTCGTCACTGGATCTCCGGTGGCGCTGAACTACGACAACCTTGACCCCCATGCGACGTATCAGCTGCGGTTCAGCGGATTTGGTGATCTGAAACCTCGTGCCGACGAGCAGGCCCTTCAGCCCACGCGCTATGAAACGGAGCTCAACACGATTAAGGAATATCCGGTACCACAGGAACTCGTTCGGGACGGAAAACTTTCGATTACCTTTGACGACGTGCATCTGGAAGGCGTCAACTGGCGATACCAGCCGCGACTGGCTGAAGCATGGCTCATCAAATTGACTCCGAAGTGAACGCGTAGTTGCAGGGAGGGCGAGGCTCGTGCCCTCGGGGGATAGAGTGCAGTCGCGGATGGTTGTCAAATTAAGTCCATTCTGTCGAAAAGGACTGTGTTTGGTAGGTCCTTTCTGCCGGAAAGGACTTTGTTCTGTAGGTCCTTTCTGCCGGAAAGGA
>JAGQQS010000596.1 GCA_020426105.1 Planctomycetaceae bacterium | reverse complement strand
GTCCACTACGATTCATCCCCTTTTCCGAGGTGCTGCCTCGCCTGTGGAGCCACTGCTGCATTCTGTGGCTGACAGACCATCAATTGCGTCGTTGTTAGTTTTTCGATGAGGAGTCGCCGCTTTTTTCGGGACTTCTCAGATGCCATGCGATCAGCCAGTCTTCCGATTTTCGTTCGAATCCATATTCCTCCACCATGCGTTTCTCCATGTCGGAGAAATGTCCGGCGCCGTAAAAAATGCCGACCTTCTGTTGACCCTTCTGCAGTTCCCGGTCCATTACTTCAAGACATTTCCTGTTCCGTTCGGTGATAATTGTCGATGTTCCGTCGAAACCTGCAAAGGCATCTCCGTTGCCGGATTTGGCAAGTTGCACGGCCGCGATCCGACGGACCCGGTACAGGCGGTCCGATGTCAGCATGGACAACATGACATCCAGATTGATGGCAAGTGGATTGTTCTCCTGCTGGTTGGCAACCGACTTGCTCATTTCCATCAGGAACATCCCGGAAAACGACTCGCCCCGACTGGCCATCGACGCCTCAAATTCTTCTGCCGTCATGTCCGCATGTACAAAATTTTTGGCTGTATAGTCGATGCCCGATAACTGAAACTCCATTCCCAGCGCGTCTTTCATCCCGAGTTGGAGGACGGAAATCGCTGCCAGACCGACTTTGGCCTCGGTCCATTGCTGTTCATCGTTGAGACCTCTTCGCCGCGAACCATCGCCGCCTCCGGGACGAAGATCCCGGCGGACGGCTTCTTCAGGCATCACGGCCTCGAACAACAGGACGTCATAGGTTTTAAAAAGTTCATTGAGCTGCTCATAGTATTCGGGTTCGCCGAGATGGATGGCTCCAATCAGATCAACCGCGGCGTTTGGATATCTTTTCGAATCTGCGAAATGAATGACGGACGTTTCCAGAGCGACCGACAATTTGCGGTCATTTCGGCGAATCCTAACGTACTCCCGCTCGGGGGCGGCGCTGAGTTTCTCGCCGGTCGTTTCGTTCTCCCCTGCAGCATTTTCTCCTGCAGGTACCTGCTCGTCACCCGCCACCGCAAGGGACGCGAATGGCGCCTGCAGACCGCTGATCAGAAATGCAGAGACCAGAAACAGTATCAGCTGCCCAAAGCCCGCATGTTGTCGGCTGGCATGTGCAGAGTTTCCGAATAGCGGAGAATCCGACCCGATCATAGTGACTCACATTCAGGACCAGGTCTCGGCGACGGCCGAAGAACTGCCCACACAGAAGGTATGCGGAACATGACTGCCGACTGACTCAAATCAGCCAAACTTAAAGGGATTATACCATGGACCGGCAATCTTGCGAAGAATAACCTGTTACTCTTCCACCATTACGGCGGGCCGTGTGGAGTATTCTCCTGGACCGGCCGCATCTTAGATGCTTAGATGTGTGATTATTCATCCAGCAGGAGTTCCAGTCATGTTGTCGGGAATTTTGGGTGCATTGCTTGTCTGTGCCGTCACCCTGTTGACTCAACCGGATGCCCAGGAGAAAAACAACGAAGCCGTTGTTAAGTTCGATACCGCAGAGAAAGCATGGATTGATAAAACGAAAATCGAAGGTTATCTCAAAGATACAAAAATCTCGCTGCAAAAGGCCATCGAGGCTCAGAACAAAGACAAGTAGTTCGTCGGCCGTGTGCTGAGTCTGAGTCTGGATCTGGATCTGACGGACAAATCATGTGCCTTTTATCCGATGCTCGCGATCGTATAGTCCTGAGCCATACAGCGGCAGTACTGTGTTACTTGTCGGCTCTACCGGGACCACGGCGTTTTTGATCCACTGAAGCAACGTTGTGAGACCCTCTCCTGTGTGAGCGGAAACACTGATTACGGGTGGATTCTCCTGAGTGCAGCCCGGCCCGGTCGATTGTTGTGGATCAGCGCGATCCTTCCTCAGGTCCGCCTTGTTCCGGACCAGGAGCGTGTGTTTCGGAAGCACCGGGGAATCATCATTCCATAGCGGAAGACCAGACTCATGGTCGAATACCACGCACAGAATATCACATTGAGCGGCTTCCAGTCGCGACAGGCGAATACCCTGCTGTTCAATTTCATCATCGCTGCTTTGTCGGATGCCCGCTGTATCCACGAAACGAAACGACCAACCGTCAATCAGAGTGTCTACCTCAACCGCATCGCGGGTTGTGCCGGGCAGGTTGCTGACGATCGAACGCTCCATGCCGGCAATGGCATTCAGGAGTGACGATTTTCCGACATTTGGTGCCCCTGCAAGCACAACACGCCATGGTTTCGTCAAATGCTCAGCAACATCATTCCACTCTGCATGACGTCTTCGAATTGCGGCCTTCTGAGCGTTATCTGTACACGCACCATTCAGCAAAATCTGAAGATCATCGCCCAGAGAGTTGGATGCCTGAGCGAGGATCAATCCCGCCGTTTTGCGACTGCGGGCGTGCGCCAGGCGGCGGTCGATCACTGACCTGAGCTGTCGTTGAAGGCTTTCCCGGGTATCTGCCGCGCGGAATGCGGCGAGTTCATCGGATGCAGCGTCGCCGATTGCGGATCTGTTTCGGGCTCCGGCGTTGTTCAGGTCGCTGCAGATTTTTTCCAGAGCGACCGTACCTCCGTGGCACTGAATTTCCCATGTCTGTCGAGATATGCGGACGACGATTAAGTCTTCAGCATTCCAGCATCCGTAACAGATGCGTCCCGTCGCCGCCCGCAATGGATGAACTCCGGTTGTTACGAATTTTCCCAGAACACGTTCGGCCTGGTCCGGGCGGGCTGATTCACCGTCCAGTTCGATGACCGCAACCGCCCCAGGACCGGGTGCCGTAAGCAGGCGATACCAGATGCCGTTCGAATTCAACAAATCAGAAGTCATCGGAATCTCCGTGCTGAAACTATCTGTGGGTCTTCGCTAAGGTGCGGCAAAATCTGCCGCAGGCATTGTCGGCGGCAAAGGGATCAGTGAGCGGCGGAAAGTGAACTTCAGCACAACCCGCATTGTTGCACAAAACAGGGATAATATTCCCGATCCGCGTACGGTGAGTCTCAAGAAAATTCGGCGAAACCCGCCACTGGGGATTTCAGCTCCAGCCTGCCGTCGCTCTGTGCCGATCTTCGGAATACGATCGGTTCTGCGCGACCACTCGCCGTGTCCGCCTCCACCGAAACATCTCCTTTCTGTTGAACCCGTGACATTTTGACCAGGAATGGTCATGAGCCGACCGTCGGAACATGCAATCCCGAAGTCACTTGCCGTGAGATTTCTCGGCTGGATAGTGGCCACGGTGTCCGCACGCCCACGACTGATGCTGTGGTTCGCTCTGTTGCTGGCCAGCGCCTCGGTTGGCGTGACGGTGATTCACCTTGAAATCAGAACCAGCCGTGCAGACTTAATGGACCCAGCAAGTCCCGTCGCCGGAACATGGAAACGATACGCCGATACGTTCGCTGCCGACAAAGATCTGATGGTCGTCGTTGAAACACAGTCACCCAATTCTGTCGTGATCAAGACCGTGATCGACGATTTGGGGGAGCGACTGCGACGGGAACCTGAGCTGTTTGCCAACGTGCAGTCGAGCGTTAATCTTACGGCGATGCGTCGCAAGGCGTTGCAGTTTCTCTCGGCCCCCGACCTTAGACGTACGGCGGAACGCGTCCAGAGCTACAATGCTGTCGTCAGGGATCAAAACTGGAATTACATTCGTACCGAAAATCTTTCCGCCAAACTCCGCAAAATTCTGGTTGACCAGCAGAAAGTCAATGTGGTCCCGGATTCGACCTTCCGGTCTGTGGAACGCTTTGCGACAAGCCTCGCAACTTTTATGCGTCATTCCCTCGAAACGAACAGGCCTGAAGCTCAGTCATTCATGCCACCGCTCCCGGATCTGATGAACATCGCTTCCGATCAGAAGCTCACTGACGATGAAACCGCGTATGTCATGAACGACGACAACACGGTCGGTGTGCTGCAGCTCGCGGCAGTGCCTCAAAAAGATGACCTGAACGGCAACGCCAGGGTGATCCGTCGTCTTCGGGAACAAATCGCAACCGTTCAATCAGCCCGCGGGGCCGATTATCCAGGTCTGAAGATCTCGCTGACAGGAATCCCGGCACTGGAACACGACGAGATGCACAGCACTTCCGTCGATATGCGAAACGCCGGCATTGTGGCATTTTTTGCAGTGGGCGGGATGCTGCTGCTGGCATTCCGCGGTGTGCGCCATCCGATGCTGGCATTGTTGACACTGATCGTCTCTTTGTCGTGGACTTTTGGAGCCACCACACTGGTGATCGGGCATCTGAACATCATCAGCGTGTGCTTTTCGATTTTCCTGATTGGCCTGGGCATTGATTACTCCGTATCTTTTATCAACGGTTATCTGGCTCTTCGGCAGGAACTTTATGAGTTGCCTGATGCACTTCGCGAAACAGCGGAGACGACAGGCAAAGGTATCCTGACTTCGGCCGTGATCACCGCGCTCGCATTTTCCACGGCGCTCGTGACCGGGTTCCCTGGTCTGGCGGAACTGGGCCTGATTTCCGGCATGGGAGTTTTGTTATGTGCCCTGGCGACATTTATTTTTCTGCCGGCTCTCATTGCTCTGTCCGATGCTGATGTCGATGTGGAAAGTCTGCCTCAGCCATTTTCAGCACCGTTGCTTCGCAAAGTCGTGGTCGCATGGCCGGTGGTTTCGGTGTCGATTGCGGCTGTGGCCGTTGCGTTCTTCGGCTATCAGGCATTCCAATATCGGGACGGCACCGTCACGTGCCGCATTGACTATGACGCCAATCTGCTGGCACTTCAGGACCCGCAGCTTGACGCTGTCAAAGCGGAACGCCGGCTTGCAGAATCCGGTACGGAAACGGTCTTGTATGCGGTTTCCGTGGCGAAGACCTGGGAAGATGCCATTGCACTTCGCAATCAGTTTCTGAAACTGCCGTCCGTCGCACGTGTGAGTGACGGTGCCAGCAAACTGCCCGAACCTCCCGACAATCAGTCCATGATGCTGATCCGGCAGTTGCAGCAGAACGCGGCCGCCATTTCAAAGAACGTACCGTCGATTCCACCCGCCAGTCACAGCGTCGTCGGTCCGGAAGTCGATGCTCTCTACGCAGCTGTTAAAAGATCGTCCAATCCACTCGCACAACAAGCCGCAAAATCACTTGATCAGTTCCTGGATGATCTCTCGAAAACACCCGGACGCCGGGCGAGCGATATTCTTACGGCTTACAATGACATGGTGGCCAGGTGGCTCATCAATGAATACGCCGACATTGCCCGTTCCAGCGATTTTCAGCCCATTGGACTTCGTGATGTGCCCTCTGAACTTAAGAATCGCTACGTGCGCGTCGATGCCGATGACGCACAGCACTGGGCACTGCGAATCTACCCCAAACAGGATGTATGGGACGGATCAGCGCTGACATCGTTCGTCGAAGAACTCCGCACCGTGGATCCGGACGTCACCGGTGCCCCGGTGCAGAATCTTGAATCGGCGGGACGCATGCATCTCACGTACGCCCATATCGGACTCTATGCGCTCGCCACGATTTCATTGCTGTTGCTGTTCAACTATCTGCGGCCTGGTCAAAAACTTCTGACAGTCTTACCTCCCGTGGCCGTGGCGGCGTTTATCGGCTATACGCTGCACAAACGCAACGGCGATGTTGATGCACCGCTGCTGGTGCTGATCTGCCTGGGGCTGGTTGTATTTATTGCTGCGGTGCTCGATTATCGCAATCTGCGTGATACGGTTCTGACACTTGTTCCGGCCTTTGCGGGCAGCGTTCTGTTGCTTGGAGTCATGGCACTCCTTGGGCTGTCGCTCAATCCCCTGAATCTGATCGCACTGCCACTGGTGTTCGCGATCGGCATCGACAATGGAATATACCTTGTCGCGGACTGTCGAAGTCAGATCGCTGCCGGGAAGAAGACCTTTGAGCCCTCCGCAGATATGCTCAGCAGCGTGATCGTGACATCACTGACCTCGATTGTCGGCTTCGGAAGCCTGACGGTAGCCAGTCATTACGGTCTGTTCAGTATCGGGATCCTGCTGGCACTTGGCGTCACTTCAAGCCTGCTGGTGTCACTGTTTCTGATGCCGCCGATTCTGGTCCTCGTCGCACAGTATCAGCCTGCTCCGATGGAACCGGTTCGCGTGATTCGCAAGCCGGAAACAGCTGTGGAGGAAACGGCGAAACCTCAATCGCAGCCGAAGAAAAAGGCGGCATAACGGCCCTGCTGTCCGCACGTGATTTCGGAACGCTGCACTAAATCGTTTCCGTTCCGGCCCTTCAGACCATCGGTGGTGCGTTCCCCGTTGCAATCTCGCAGGACGACAAGAGTCTGCTCGCCCCCGAGTTAGGGTGTGTGTAGCGCCAGCGAAACACACCATTTCTTGTGAGCTATGCCATCTGGTGTGTTGCGCTCCGCT
>JAGQQS010000595.1 GCA_020426105.1 Planctomycetaceae bacterium | reverse complement strand
ACTACGGCCGCTGTCACAGCCCGGGCGGAACACGGATTTATTGATGGATGGTTTTTGAGCACCGAACCGCGGCAGACCGGGGAGCACTCGCTGCCGCACGCAGCAGAGTTTCAGAATGCCAGTTTCTCAGGCAGATATTTCTTGAGCAGCTCAGAGTAAAAAGGCCTGAGTTCTTTCCAGTCAGGTGGATCGGGAGACTTGGAATACAGGTCATACGGATTGAACTTGCGCACCCATGGCAGCATGGCACGATCATGCTCGTCGCACAGCCAGTCATATTCACCTTCTCGGTGCCATGCATAGAACGAGTGGTAACGGATCATGTAGAGAGCAGGCTCGGGAAGATGATCCTTCAGCACATGATACAGATATTCGTCGTGCCCCCACGACATCAGCACCTGCCGCAGCCCGCAGTTCTGTTGGTACACGCCCAGCTGTTGGCACAAAATCGGGTCTGACTGGTCCGGATTATCGGCAAAGAATTCGCTGTAGATGATGCGACTGCTGAACCTGCATCCGACCGGAAATGTATCACCAACCACGGCCCACTGTGGTTCGCCGTACAGGCACAGCACCTTACCAAGATCATGAATCAGACCGGTCAGCACAAACCAGTCCTCATGTCCGTCTTTGCGGATTGCCTCAGCGGTCTGCAGCAAGTGCTGCAGCTGATCGAGGTCAATATCGGGATCAGAATCGTCAACCAGCGTATTCAGATAATCAAGTGCCTCGAAGATGCTCATCTGCCGCCGATCGAGACGCAGGAATTCTTCGCGTTTCCGACGCACAAAATCGTACGTCTGATGACGATGATTCTCGCGATAGAATTCGCGGACGGTGTCCCGTGCCGGGTTGTCATAGTTCCGGTAATCGCTCTTTGCTTTCACGTGTGGAACCGGATAGGCTTGTTCCTCCACGAACTCTTCCCATGCTTTAATCACGTTGGCAGAGCCAGGCAGGTCATCTGAATTTGTCGCCATGTGGAGCCTTAAAATTCATGTGGGACGGGAAACCATGGTTTTACCTGACGCATCGGTTCTTGTAAATTGTTCGCCCTGAGAACCAGGAAACGGGGTGACGTCGCGGATTTTGGTAGTTCGTTAATGGGGCGATTTCCGGGAGGGCGAAGCTCCTGCTGAGCCGTAAGTTTCCGCGGTGCAACAGCTCGGCAGCAGCCTCGGCCTCCCATGTTAACAATCATCCGCGATCACAGTCGGGAGACGTATCGTGCAGGAAGAACGAATGATTCGAGAAAAATGGTTGATTTGCGTTTCGATTGTGGTCTGGGGCAGTACCGCCTGTGCGCAGCCGCAGGTTCCACTTGTGGAGCCTGTCATCCCATTGATCAATGCCCACGCGCACAACGACTATGAGCATCCCAGACCGCTGCTGGATGCACTGGAACAGGGTTTCACGAGCATCGAGGCCGACGTATACCTTGTGGACGGTCAACTGCTGGTCGCCCACAACCTGTCCGATGTTTCTCCCGAACGCACTTTGGAGGGATTGTATCTGAGCCCACTGCAGGAAATCGTCCGCCGAAACGAAGGTCGTGTTTACCGGGACGGTCCCACCGTTACGTTGCTTGTGGATATCAAGTCGAATGGGAAGGAAACGTACGAAGTGCTGAGTGCGTTGCTGACGCGGTATGCTCCGGTGATTTCGGAATTGCGGGACGGAGCCTATACCGAGAAGGCAATCACGGTCGTTATCAGCGGCAATCGGGCATTGGAAGAGATTGAGAAATCCAGTCCGCGGCTGGCAGGTGTGGATGGAAGAGCGGCGGACCTTGACAGTAATCAGCCAGCCGTACTGTTGCCGTTAATCAGCGACAACTGGACCAGCCATTTCAGCTATCGCGGTACGGGCCCCATGCCTGATGCGGAGCGAAAGAAACTGCGAGACATGGTTGCCAGAGCTCATGCCCGGGGTCGCAGAATCAGATTCTGGGCCACTGCGGAGAGCCCTGAACTGTGGTCGGAGCTGAAGACCGCGGGAGTGGATCTGATTGGCACAGACGATCTGTCAATGCTCAGCAGTTTCCTGCGGTCGAAGCTCTGAGTCGTCAATAATTGAACAGTTCCTTCAGTTTGTAAACGTGGCCAGTTGCCTGATTCAATGCGCGCTGTACGATCCCTTTCGTATTGGACGTCAGGCGTCGGCCTCGGACAGCACGAGTGACCATTTTATGCGTTAGTTGTTCCGTCGATGCCGCCACAAGATCGTGCGATCGCAGCTGCAGCTGCTGCATCAGGCTGGCGATTGGTTGCGGTCCAAGGTTACGTTCTTTTTCTTCGTTCATCCTCTGAATGGTATCGAATCGGAATCCTGCATGGCCAGCTCTGCGACGGAACTTCCCGATGCCGATATTATTGTCGATGAAATGCCGCACAACGGGCTGTTCAATATGTCCATGGATGCGGCACTACTGCAGTTGGCCGCGGAACGGGAACGCAGTGTCGTGCGTATCTATCAGTGGTCAGAGCCGACTGTAACGCTCGGTTATTTTCAGGGACTGAATCAGGATTCGGAGTCGCCATTTCCGGGGCTGCCGATTGTTCGACGATTGAGTGGAGGTGGCGCGATCCTGCACGATCGGGAAGTAACATACTCCCTGATTCTGCCACTCTCGCATCCTGCGAGGCAGAATCCGTCTGGCGTTTATGAGACAGTCCATCAGGCAATTATCCAGCTGTTGACTACGGTCGGCGTATCCTCCCTCCTGCGAAGCGCTTTTGAAAAACTGCCGACTCATCGTATGACGGCCGGAGCGGGACCGACCGCTGAACCATTTCTGTGTTTCCTGCGGCAGAACCCAAACGATATTGTCCATTCATCGGGTTGCAAAATTGTCGGCAGCGCGCAGCGCCGGCGAAAGGGCGTGATTCTGCAGCACGGCAGCATTATCCTTAAGGCGTCAGAACTGGTGCCTCAGGTGAAGGGGATCGAAGATCTGGAACCCGAATTCGCTGCAGTGGAATTTCGGCAAAATCTGCCGGTCACAATTGCCCGGAGTATCAGTCGTTCGCTAAGTTTTCGAGCCTGCTCGGATGCTGAGACAAGGCTTGCCCAAACGATTGCCAGTGAAATGGGGCACAAACTACCTGGGGATTATTGAAGAACATAACGGATGTTTTCAAGGAAAAGCCGTTTCAGGATCAGACGTTGGGCACGCGACAACCGAGAAATCAAAGGGCGCCGTGCGTGCCTGGCAGCGCCGGAGTTCAGCAAAACCCTGTGAACGAATGAAAATCAGAATTTGAGCACGGTTTTTAGCGCCGTCTTCACATTCATGACGATATTTTGAAGAGTGTTGGATATCGATATGCCTGTTTGGTATGCTTGAAACAGGTTGATGAGCGCATGGTCGGCAATGAATTTCCGGATTTGTTGTTGGCGGAATCATGTTTCACACTGGTAGAGCTGCGCCGGCTTGTTAGAGTCAGCGTCCTGAACGCGAACAATTTTTGATACAATTTACTCGAGATTCACTGTTCGCGTGATTCTCGGCTGGGTATTCATTCCTTCGGAGCACCATTTTTATGGTTTCTGCGGAACTGAAAGTGGTTGACGGCAAGCATGCCGGGCAGGTGATTCCATTGAATCGCCGGAAATTTCTGATTGGGCGTGAGCAGGACTGTCAACTGCGCCCAAACAGTGAAATGGTCAGTCGCCACCACTGCGTTTTTAGTATCGACGATTTCTCCGTCCGTCTGCGCGACCTCGGCAGTACCAATGGGACACTGGTCAACGGAAATCGAATTCGAAAAGATGTTGTCCTCGTTTCGGGCGACCGAATTGTCATTGGCAACCTCGAATTTGAACTCGTGATCCGCTCTGGCGTTACGGCGATCGAATCTGACAGCGCCGTCCTGCCTCCCACGGCCGCACAACCAACGAAAAATTCCAACGAAGATACGCAGGTCACAGAAAAGACCGTTTACGAATTGCCAGCCGTCTCAACGCCCGCGGAAAACACTGCCGCTCCTGCAGCGGCGCCTCCCGCACAGGCTCCGCCCGCGGACACGACGGTCTTTAACATGCCACAAATGATGCCGGGACAACAGCCGTATCAACCGATGATGCCTCAGATGGGTTATCCAGGCGGCATGTATGGATCATATCCCTATCAGCAGCCCATGATGCCCGGCTACGGTCAGATGTATCCACAGATGATGCCCCAGATGGGTTATCCCATGCAGGGCATGCCGATGGGGGCACAGCCCATGCAGGCGCCGCCTGTGCCGATGTCTCCTCCGGCGTCCGAAGCACCCGCTGCTGCAGGGCCAGCCGTGGTCCTTCCGAATCCGGAAGACACAGGAGCAAAAGAAGAAGCGGCTAAAGGCAGCTCCGGCTCGTCGGTCAAAGACACGGCGAAACCGACAGGTGCTGCAGATGCAATCATTAAGCAGTACATGGGGCGACGCTAGTGCTCTGTCAACAGTGGTCCG
>JAGQQS010000594.1 GCA_020426105.1 Planctomycetaceae bacterium | reverse complement strand
TTCGCCCGTGTAACGATTCGGGATGACATGGTATTGCAGGGAATCGTATTGACAAGTTGAATCGCCTGATTTCCCACGGGACTACGCCCTCGTCAATCGACTTTTGTCGAACGGGATTCGTTTGTCGCTGAATTTGCTATGCTGCCTGGCTGAACCGTAGATTTCGGCCGCCATTTTCCGGGAGACGCCCGTCTTTGGAGAATGTTGCTCTAAATCAGCCGACAACCCTGTAAGGATTTGACGCACTCTCATGCCCGTTCGCTTCGAGCCTGTCTGGTCATGGACGTTGACACTCATTGCCTGCGTCGCAATGCTGGCGGTGCTGTGGCTGGCCTACCCGCGAAGAATCAGGCACCTGTCGAAAGTCTGGCGATCGGCTCTGGTCACGATCCGACTGGCGATAACGGCGATCCTTGCGCTGTTACTGCTCCGCCCGTTTGTGCTTTATGAAAATCAGGACCAATCCAACTCGATTCTGTATATCCTGACGGATGCCAGTCGCAGTATGCAGACGGAAGACATCGCCGGCGGGGGAAGTCGACGGCAGGCATTGCGGCGAATTCTGGATTCGGCAGCGCCTGGCCTGAAGGCAATCGGCGAGACCGCAGAGATCCGCATCCGGGATTTCTCGGATGGAATTCAGCCCGTCGATAAACCGGGCGACGCATCCGACGGGACGATGACCGCGATCGGCAAGGTCCTCGAAGAACTGTCGGAGGAAATCGGGAAAGATCGCGTTCCGGCGGTGATCATGATCGGCGATGGACGTCAGGCTGCGACGGGTGCGGCGGATGTCGATCCCATCCAGGCAGCGCGGACATTTGGCAGGCTGCAGCGACCGATTTACCCTGTGGGCATCGGCAGCACAGAAGCGGCCGCCGGGTCGCTGGACCTCGCCCTGGATGAACTGGACTTGTCGCGCGAAGTGTTTCAGGGCAACGTGTTACCGATCCGTGTCAAGCTGCGAGCCAGCGGTGCCCAGGGGCAACCGGTGCGGGTGCGAGTGGAGCTTGAAGATCGCACAAACAAGCAGGAGGGTGAAAGCGGCGACATGGTGCCTGTTCTGGTGACCGACGAAACTCGTCCCATTGCCATGCACACACCTCAGTCTCCCTCCGAAGAGTCGCTGATTCAGCTTCAAATTGCACCTCAACAATTTGGTGATCTGAAACTGGCGGTGGAGGCAGAGCCACTTCCCGGAGAAGTTCGTAAAACAAATAATCGAGTGGAGACCATTATCCGCATACGCCGCGGGGGAATTCGAGTGGCGTATTTCGACATCATCCGACCGGAAGTCAAGTGGCTTCGAACGATGAATGACAGCAGTCGAATTCAGATCGACTATCATCCAATTCAGTCTCGGTTCTTTCGCGAGCGCCACAAGATACCGATCCCCGATAGATTCTTCGTGCCGGGGAACTACGACGGATTTATTATCGGCGATGTTCCCGCAGATGCGTTCACACCGCAGCAAATTCAGCAGATCCTCATCTGCTGTAATCGCGGCGCGGGATTGATGATGACCGGAGGACGAGAAAATTTTGGACAGGGAGGTTACGGCAATACACTTCTGGCTCCTCTGTTCCCGGTGGAATTGCCCGCTGAAAATGTACAACTGACTGATCCGCAAAAAATGCTCCCGGCACGCGACGGTCTGGGACATTATGTGATGCAGATCACGGCCCCCGATCAGAATCGGAGTCGCTGGAATGAATTGCCACCATTGGCCGGCGCCAATCTGCTCGTTCCAAAGCAGGCTTCACTGGCGCAGATTCTGGCGGTCTCCGATTCAGGCCATCCGCTTCTGATCGGTCAAACAGTCGGGGCGGCGCGCATCCTGGCATTTGCGGCCGACACGACGTGGCAAAGCTGGTACATGCAAGGTTATCCCGAGGAACATACTCGGTTCTGGAGACAGGCGATATTCTGGCTCACGCGAAAAGAAACCGACGATGAACAACCCGTCTGGGTGATGGCCAACCCGCGCGACCTGACACCCGGCCAGCCGACAGAATTGTCATTTGGCGCGCGTGACTCAGAAGGTCGGCCAATCACCGACGCCACGTTCGAACTCTCCGTCACCGATCCTAAAGGCACCAGTATCCCGCTAACACCCCGATCAGGAATCGGAATGAGCCTCGCGGATTTCAGCCAGACTCAGGAAGCGGGCGATTACTGGGTTCGAGTCCGGGCGATGAAGGACGGCCAGCCCATCGCCGGGATCGCGACAACGCGGTTTCACGTGAACGCGCGCGATCCGGAACTGGACGATCCGTCTTCGGATTTCTCTCTGCTGCGTGAAATCTCACATTCCAGCGGAGGCGAGTTTTTTACGCCGGACGCATTCCTCGAACGCATCAATCAGTGGGCCAAAAACGGACTTCCCGGAAATGCATTGACTCGCCAGGAACGCATCAGCCTGTGGGACAACTGGTATGTCCTGCTGGTGCTTGTATTGTTACTGGCGAGCGAATGGACGATTCGCAAGAAGCGCGGTTTGGTTTAGGCGAGTGGCAGAAATGATTCTACCGGATCAGTCGTAGTGGACGAGGCGACGAGTCCTTCACAGCCGGGGACTCGGGACCTCGTCCACTACGGTAAACTCTTTTCTGCCGCTCGCCTTAGCACGTTTACGGACTGGCCGTTTCGAGTGCCTTGACGCGTGCCGCAAGAGCGGCGTTCGCATCCTCAGCATCACTCGCCGTATTCTTCGCGTCGACGGCAAGAATAATGCCCGCTGCGGCTGCGGCCAGCACCACGACCATGGGCAGATTGAACGCACCGAACTGGCCGCGGATCACCTCGGCATCAGAAACCACCGCAGGGACCGATGCGGATGCTGGCGGAGCTGTATCCGCGTTCCACAAACGGCAGGCAGACATTCCCGTGGGGGTGGAAATGGCGTGCAGTCCCGGTCGAAGACCACTGACGGTCGCAAAACCGTCCGCATCACTCACCACGGCGGCTACTTCTTTGCCCTGAAACAGGATCGAAACCTGCTCACCAGCAACAGGGTTGCCCTGAGCATTCACGATCCGCGCAGTCAGGATTCCACCCGTCTGCAATTTAACATCCTGGATTAATGGTTCCGGGCCGGAGTTCTCGTGACCTTGTGCACCAGACACACGTTGTTCAGCAGTCAGCATCGGACCGTTGGCAAGCACAGCAAAGGTCAGTGACCAGGCCACGAATCGAACAAGAGGGGTTTTGACGAAAGACATGGTGGGTTCCTTTGAAAGAAGCGGAGACGCGATCGGGGGGAAACCAGCCGTCAGAGTGACAGATTCTGCGACATGAGATTCACAGCGAAACCACAACAGGGCGAGATTGAGAAACGTGAGACAGGTGTTTGAGACAGGGGTCGAAAACTGGGCAGGGATGAGAATTGAAGTGAGTGTCGCTGTTGCACAAGCCAGCATTGCCGGAAAGGCTTCAGGGACGACTTGAGTTCGAAGATACTCGAATCAAAGTTTTTCTGAAATAGGAGTTTGATCTGGAAAAAACCTCGGATTCCACCGTTTTTTGAAATTTACTGAATGGTCCGGGGGCTTCCCCTTTGTGAATCATGGCGAGATAGTCGCGGAGCGCCTGCCGGCTCGCATCTGACTCGTTGAGCAGCATGCACGTCATTGCCCAGCTGTCTGTATACTCATCCGCATTCATGCTCTCAGCCGATGGGATTGATTCCAGAGATTTGATCGACGGTGACCATCCCACACGGGCTTTCCAGCGTGCCGTCCGCGTCCGGGATGAGCCTGATCGCAAAGATTCTGGCTCTTCCAGGTATTCAGCAAGCCCTTCATCGATCCAAAGCGGCAAAAATGGCAGGTGCTGATGCAGAATGGCATGAGTGACCTCATGTCGCAGGTCGGTCGTCAGCGTGCGACTTCGGTAAGCGTACACCTGAAATACATCGCCATTGCGATAGAAGATAGCTCTCCGCTTTCGCGCCTGCGGGATTGAGGACGCAAGATAGCGAAGATAGCTACCCTGGTCGCGAAACAGAATAATTTGAATAGGCTTGCCAGTCGGTTCGACAGCGACGAGTTCCCTAAGTTCACGCGCCACGTCATCCACGTTCTGCCACAGCTCACGCAGACCGGGATCGAACTCCGCGTAGACTTCAATGGGGCCGCGTTTGTCTTCCATCGTCCATCGCGGTTGTTGGGCCGACGCCGTGAACGGCAGACCTAAGAAAATCAGGATTCGGAGTGCTGAATGCAGCATCATCGAACGTCAACCGCAGAACACTCGGAAAAAATGGACCAGGAAACGCAGTCCCCGGATCGTCACGCATTCGCAAAGTCTGGTCAACGGGAGTTTCTGACGGCAGTATTCCCAAGGTCGCGCGTGTGTGCGAGAATTGCTCAGATACCCCGGATACTCAGCGCGGTGCTGAGTGAGAAGTTTGATGGAAGTGCTTACGTAACCTCTCTTTCTATAGTGACTCAGGTCTAATGCTCGACTCTCCGTCTCGACTGTTCCTTGGCCTCGATCTCGGCGGTACGAATGTGAAAGCCGGAATCGTCGATGACAGCGGCAAAGTAATTTCATCGTGCAGCGTGCCGACCGATGCGATTCAGGGTCCGGATGCCGGTGTTGAGCAAATCGTGAAAGCCGGTCGCAATGCTGTTGCGGCCGCGAACATCACCATCAATCAGGTCGTTGCCGTGGGTCTTGCCACGCCGGGAACGATGGACATTCCCCGCGGGATGCTGCTTGATCCGCCCAATCTTCCGGGTTGGATCAATTATCCGATTCGCGATCGTGTCGCCGCGCAACTACAGCGTCCGACGATTCTGCAGAACGATGCCAACGCGGC
>JAGQQS010000593.1 GCA_020426105.1 Planctomycetaceae bacterium | reverse complement strand
ATCTGCGTCTATCTGTGTTCATCTGTGGTTTACCAGCAAGAGCTAAAAATGGCATTACGAATCGAAACGCCTGACAGAAAAATGAATGTGGCAGAAAGATTTCCATGCCACAATTTTTCTGTCGCATCGATTTTTCTGTACAGGAGTGTGTTCTTTTGCGTCTCAGAGGATCATGCCGCCGTGGTTTATGACGGGGGCGTTTTGGTCTGATCGCGCTTGAGATAGTAGCGTTCCCACAGCGCTCGGATCGGCGAGGAAAAAGCAAACGCACAGAACAGCACGGGCAATGCCATCTCGCGAACGACAAAGACCAGCACCGTTGCAAATACGATCTGCAGCATCTGCTTGCGACTGCGGCGACCTCGGATCATCTGATTGAATAAATGAGCATAGCGGATCCGCGACACCATCAGCATCGCTGCCGCCAGAGTGATCAATGGCAGCAGGATCACAAGGCCCGGCAGAAGATATTGGGCGGCGGGTTGAGCCCAGGAGACAGCCCCGTCAATGCTGAGCTGTTCCTTCAGTTCCTTCACCGCAATCGGAAATGAAGCGACGACTCCCGCCGCTGCGGGGGACGGCAATCCACTGAAGAATTCATGCGAGTCCTCTTCGTCGGACTCGACATTGAAGCGTCCGAGTCGCAACAGGGCACACCACATAAACAAAACGGCGATGCCCCACAGAATTCGGGGATGATAGTTGAACGGCGCCTGGACGATTGTGTCCATCAAATGGTGGTCCGGGTGGATCAGTTGCAGCATGATGAATGCCGGAGCCACGCCAAAGCTAATCGCGTCACACAGGCTGTCAAGTTGGGCGCCGAAATCCGACGTTTGATTGGTCAGCCGCGCCGCACTTCCGTCGAGTGCATCAAACAGCATCGCCAGAAAAATCAACTGAGCGGCCGTGATCAGCTCGATGCCTTTAAAGTGATCGGGCCCGACTTTAGCCGCGATCGAGATCGCTCCAAAACCACAGGCCGCATTGCACAGCGTCAACAGCGTCGGCAGCACCGCAAACACTTTGCGATGGCGGATTTTGCGTCGCGGAGCTGACGGCGGGGTGCCGGTGTCAATGCTGGACATGAAGGATCAGCCTGTGGAAGGAATCGCCGCTGTGCTGTTGTACCGGAGGGCTGACACCCAATGCCAGTCAATTTTCGATTATAGTAGCCATCACTCTCCGAGTGATGAATGCGCCGGGCCACGTTTTGCGGCTTTCGTCTCTCGGAGCGAGACGTCTACTTTGTCAAAGTGACTGCCCATGGGCTGACACCCTCTGGTCGCGGAGGACCAGCGGGATAATATGCCGAGCGTACACGGAACGTTATCTCCATGCGGAACGCGAATATCAAGAACTTCTTCGGCGGAAGCGTCCGTAATGTCCGTGAATTCGGCGATGTTGATGCGACTCAGGGTGTCTTCGCTGCATTGTCTGCCGAGGCTGCAGCTGCCGGAGGAGCGGTGTTCTTAATCTCATTGGGCTTGTTAATCATCACCAGAACCATCCCGGTCGTGGCGACGAGCAGTCCGAGGTAAAAGGAAGGACTGAGCGCTTCGAACTTCTTACCGTGCGCGAAGATCGTCACGGAGACAATCGTGTTGATAATCGGTGCGCCGGCAAACACGAGCGGGGCCACAATAAATGCGGCAGTCGGCCCAGCCTCCTTGACCGCAAAAATCACGCACAACGCACCTGCCGCTCCCGCCACACCCGCCAGAATTCCGTAGGTGATGCTGGGTGTGCCCCAGTTGAGTTTGGCAGGATCTTTGGCTGTCGGGTCACCCTTGTAGAAGATGAAGAAACTTGGAATCAACACGGCGACCAGAAAGTAGGCAATGCCGACCATCAGAAACGCTCGGAGATTGCTGCCGAATTTCGTTGTCGCGTCGTGCACGAGCGGTACATAAACGCCCCACGACAGGGCGGCCCCGGCGACAAAGGCAAGAACAGTCCATTTGATATTCATGATTCAACTTTCAGGACAAAACGGATCAGGCGACACGCATTTAGGCGAGCGGCGGAAATGATTCTACCATACCAATGGTAGTAGTGGACGAGGCGACGAGTCCTTCACATATACCAGTCGTAGTGGACGAGGCGACGAGTCCTTCACATGTACCAGTCGTAGTGGACGAGGCGATGAGTCCTTCACAGCCGTGGACTCGTGACCTCGTCCACTACGGTAAATTCTTCTCTGCCGCCCGCCTTTTGACCGCAGCCGCGTGTGTGTTTGAACGCGTCATTGTAGAAGTCAGGCACTATTTGAAAAACGAGCAGGAGTCGCGTTCGTCATTTCCGAGACATCAGGGCGAGCTGAACACCCGATTCTGATTGCTGTCGCGTGCTGCGCTGGCTAGACTGTATTATGGTGGAGAAAAAAGCGTCCCGTCCCGTGAGTTACGACTTTAAGGCAAATCGATGGCTTCTCGGCGTTTTATGCTGAATCCGTCCCGCACCGCAAAGCAGGGGGCGCTGATCAATTCGGGAAAGGATACGGCTGAATATCAGGCGGTTGTCAACACTTTGACGATGGATGCTGCCGAAATGAAAGAAATGGGACTCGAATCGGGAGATTCTGTAATCGTCCGCACCGAATTTGGCGAAGCAGTTTTTCAGTGTGAACCCGGAAAATGCCCGCCGGGGCTGTTGTTTGTTCCGTATGGCCCGCCGACCTGTAAACTGATGGGCGGCAGCACCGACGGTACTGGGATGCCAACCTCCAAAGGCTGGGACGTGGAAGTGGAACCAGTTCCTAAATAAAATCAGGGGCGAGCGGTGAAGCGTCAGCCCACTGGTAAATCGGGCTCCTCAACCTGCAATCGATGAACGTGCACACCCTACAGGACCAGACCAATGATTAGCGACGAGCAACCAGTTGCAGACTTCATTTCCAGCGAATCACCACATTTTTCTGCCGAGCCACCGTCGCAGGAGTTTGCGGCCTGGGAAGAAATCGATAAGGGTCGGTTCATGCCGCGTCGAGTGCGCGGCAGTAATCCCGGCCGCGCGCTGGGTTGAACGTTTCTTGTTCCTTCGTCCGGTTCGGACGAATCCGCCCCAAAGCCTCGATGTGGCAATGATTGAAAAGTTTAACCCGATTCCCAGGGAAAAGCAGATGACTCTCAACATCATTGACAACGCCACCTGTACTTTTTGTGGCTGCGTATGCGACGACATTCAGCTTCATTCCGATGACACTCGTATTCACGAGGCGAAGAAGGCCTGCGTGCTGGGCAAAGCCTGGTTTCTGAATCATACAGCGGACCATGACTACCCGGACGCGTTGATTGACGGCCGGGAAGCAACGGTCGATGAAGCGATCGAAGCTGCGGCCACCTTCCTGCACGACGCGCATATGCCGCTGATCTATGGTTTAAGCAACACGACCTGCGAAGCTCAAAAGGAAGCGGTCGCACTTGCCGACCGGCTGGGAGGACTGCTTGACAGTCACACATCACTTTGACACGGTCCCACCGAAATCGCCGCCCAGTTGGGTGGTAAAGTGACGTGTACTCTTGGTGAAGTAAAGAATCGAGCTGACTTCATCGTGTATTGGGGTGGAAACCCGGCCGAGTGCCATCCACGGCATTTCACCAAATACACGCTGATGCAGAAGAGTAAATTCCTGCCGCGGGGTCGTAAAGACCGCACGATGATTCTGGTGGATATCCGCGAAACCAAAAGCGCGGGTGCTGCCGATATTTTTCTGCAGATTCGGCCCGGCAAGGATTTTGAAGTCCTCACGATCCTTCGCGCGCTCGTGAAAGGTCAGCGGATCAACGAGGCGATGCTGGCCGAAACCGGCCTGACGCTGGAGCAGCTGATGGATTTCGTCAATCGCGCCAAGCAGGCAAAATTCGGATGCATGTTTTTTGGCATGGGCCTTTCGATGACGCGCGGCAAGCATATGAATTCTGCCGCATTGCTGACCCTCGCCGCAGAACTCAATGCGTTTACCAAGTTTGTGGCAATGCCCATGCGCGGGCACGGTAACGTGACCGGAGCCGACGTCATCATGCGCTGGCAGACAGGATTTCCGTTCGGGATCACGTTCAACCGGGGGTATTCACGGTACAATCCCGGCGAGTTCTCAACCGTTGATATTCTGGTACGCGGCGACGCGGACGCCGCCCTGATCCTGGGTGCAGATCCCGGGGCGACGATGCCGCAGCCGGCGATTGATCATTTGGCTCGCATACCAACGATCGTGCTCGACCCGAAAGTCACGCATACCAGTCGGCTGGCGCGAGTCCACATCACCACCGCCGTCGCGGGCATCAGTGCACCGGGGACGGCTTATCGCATGGACGAAATTCCGCTACCATTGAAGCCGGCATTGAAGTCACCTTATCCTTCGGACCAGGAAGTCATGCGGCGGATTAACGAAGCGGTCGCCCGCAAATCGCACTGGATTCCCGAGGGCGGACCGATGACAGTGATGCAGTAGTTCAGAAAAGGGGTCAGGGGTCAGAAAAGGGGTCCGGAACCAATAGTGCGCAGCACCCTGCGGGCCATTTGGCTATT
>JAGQQS010000592.1 GCA_020426105.1 Planctomycetaceae bacterium | reverse complement strand
GGCCTGCTATTCACTATTTACTCGCCGCGTTCAGTGTCTTGCCAGGCTGCACAGGTTCAGCACATCCGTGACGCGGTCCTGAATCACGGTTGTCCCCAGCAGATTTTCGCTGTGTCCATTCTGCTGGTGTTGCAGCTTCAGTTCTGTCTCGACAATGTCCACGATGCGATTCACGGCGAAGCCGCAACTGTAGTCACTTTCTGAGTACACAATGATTTGTAGTTCGTCCGGCTCGGCTTCACCGTAATTTGCCGCCCCGAAAATATTGGCGAGTCGCACGATGGGCATGATTTCGCCGCGATACTGAATGACCTCGTGTCCGTCTGTTTGTTCCACAGAAGTGCGCGGAACTTTTTCGAGTCGCGCCACCATGGATGTCGGTAGTGCAAAACGACGTGTGTCTCCCAGGTCCACGACAAGCAGTGTTTGAGTTTCGCGACCGAAATGATTCGCGTCTTTTATATTCACGGCATGCTGTTGATCTTTCATTTCGGCGGTCAAGCCGGCACCGATCGCGAGACCCATGACATCCAGAATCAGAGCCACAGTGCCGTCACCCATGATGGTTGTGCCAGCGTATTCACTCAATCCTTTCAGTTGGCGGCTGAGTGGCTTGACGACGATTTCCGCAGAGTCATTGACTTTGTCGACGACCAGTCCATACTGACGATCGTTGGCTCGCAGCACGACGATGTTGATGGCTCCGGCGCCCTCGGCGGTCTCTTTAAGCTCGTCGAGAATGGCCACCGTCTGGTGCGAATAAGCATCCACGTCCTTTAGCAGCTTTTCTGCGCCCTCTTTGTCGCCCTGTTCATTCTTCTGAATGACTCGACCTACCGCAGCGTGCATCTCGGCATGCAGTTTTTCCAGTTCCTTGACGCGTGGCAGGTGGCCAAAATCACGCAGACCTTCACTGTACAGCCATTGTCCCAGTGAACAGAATCGCGGAGATACCGCTTCTTCCAGCTTCATTGATTCTTTGCCGTCCAGATAGGCTCGCAGACGACCTTTCCATGCCAGGTGTTTGCTGCGAGCCATCATAAAGTCGAGGTTCAGTGCCCCCCCGCATTTATGATCGCCATGGCTGCATTGCGTGGATGCCTCTTCGCCAGCGGTTCCCAATGCCTGATTGAGGTACACCAGCGGCAGTAATTTTCCGCGTAAGCGATAAACGGGTGCCCCATGGACGTATTCGATGCTCTGCCGGACCTGTTCGCCTTCCAGCCGCACAAGTTCCAGCAGACTGACCTGTGGGATCGCGTAGCGATCGCCACTTGTGGTGACGATCAACGCCGGAATAATGGCCAGCGTCAACGGAATTTTGATTCTCAGTGTCGTTCCACTGCCCACAACGCTGTGGATTTCCAGCGTCCCGCCGATTTTTTCGACGTTGGTTTTCACGACGTCCATTCCGACGCCGCGGCCGGACACATTGGTTACTTTCGCCGCTGTTGAGAAGCCTGGCAACAGGATCATCTGGATGGCTTCCCGGTCGGACATGGCAGCCGCCTGTTCCGGTGTCACCAGCCCTTTTTCGACGGCCTTCTGGCGAACTCGGTCAACGCTGATCCCGGCACCATCGTCAGCGATTTCAATATTGACCTGACCGCCCTCATGGTAAGCACGCAGCCACAGTGTTCCCTGAGCTGGTTTGCCCGCTTTTACGCGAACATCCGCGGGTTCGATTCCATGATCGACCGAGTTACGGACGATGTGGGTGAGCGGATCGCGAATGGCCTCGAGAATGGTCTTGTCCAGTTCCGTTTCGGCACCTTCCATTTCGACCTGAACCTGTTTGCCGCAGCTGATTGACAGATCGCGAACGACGCGTGGCAATTTGCTCCATGCATTCCGGATCGGCTGCATGCGGGTCTTCATCACGCCTTCCTGCAGCTCGGTCGTAATCAGATTCAATCGCTGCGATGCGGCAACCAGAGCCGCGTCTTCCATGCTCTGGCTGAACTGCATAATCTGATTGCGAGCAAGTACCAGTTCGCCGACAAGATTCATCAGGCGATCAAGCACATTCACGTCGATGCGGACTGTAGAGTCGGCAGCCGAGTTGTTCCTGTCAGCGTTCTCGCTGGATGCATCGGCCTCAGCAACTGGCTTTTTCACTGGTTTTGCGGCAACAACGGGAGCTGCTTCTTCTTGGGTTTGTGTGCCTGTTTGTTGAGGGTCGACCGGGGCTGAATGAGCAGTTTGCGTTTGAGCTGCAGCGAGCTCTGTTGCCGGCAACGGCATTGTCTGCTGCAAGTCTTCCGGCGAGCGGAGTACGTCTGTGCCCTGATTTTCGGAAGAGTCGGCAGAAATCGAAAGATTGCTGTCCCCCGCTCGTCGGGAGTCTTTGCAGGGAGCGGCTGATTTTGCTGCCTTGCCGGTTGATCCTTTAGGACGCCTGCGTTTCCGTTTTCCCGGTGCGGGCTCAACGGTCGCTGCTGTTTCCTGATTCAATTCCCTCACAACTTGTTCGACTTCGATTTCCATCTGCTCCGAAACAACAGGAGCCGCCTGTGCAGCCGGCACTACTGCAGGCTTTGTGGCAGGAGCGATGATCACCGGAACCGATTCACCGCTTTTGAGTCGTTCAAGCTTGATGGCCAGCGCTTCGTACGCTTCATCGCCTTCGGTGCCTGTGCTGTCAATCTTTCCCAAAATGCTGCGGATGGCATCCACCATTTCGAGCAGCGCTGATGCCATTTCTGCGTTCAGGCGCAGGACGCCATCCCGCAATTTGACCAGCAGGTTTTCACCCACATGCGCGATGTGCTCCAAATGTGGATAGGCGAGAAAACCCGACGTCCCTTTGATCGTGTGGATGGTTCGAAACACGCTGGACAACCGGCTCTTGTCGTCAGGTGTCTCTTCCAGAGCCATCAGGTCGCGGTCGAGCTGGTCGAGATTCTCGTAGCTCTCGACCAGAAATTCTTTAACGATATCGTCGACCATTTCCACGGGGAGTTTCCTTTCGCTTCGCACTGTAGGGTGCCAGTGAACTAACCAGCCGCTGCGATTTGAGTGCAGGAGCGGAGCCGTGATCGAATGTTCCTGCAGCTTTCTTGCCCCGATCTTCTGCCCACGTTGCCTAAATTCAACAAAAGCGGACGGTGGTAACGAATTTGACGTCGGCCCTGTGTCGGAGGGGCGAAGACGGAAATTCCGCGGCAATTGCGAGGTCAGGCTGCATGAAACTGCGCGAGATGCCGTTGCCATTCGATCAAAGTGTCGATGTGCGGCACTTTGTTAAGGATGCCTGGTGGACTCAATTTCCAATCCCATCGCTTGTTGTCCGGCTGAGACGCTATGAACACCGTTTGCCGATCCTCGCTGCCACCACAAGTCATCGCACGACCTCGATCGGCACCAATCGTGGTGTGGACGGGCATTGCCAGAATATTGGGCGTGAGCGGCGCGGCCTGCTGCATTGTATTGGCGACGCTCGGAGTGTTTTTGCCGGTGTTGCCAACGACTCCGTTCGTATTGCTCGCCAGCTATCTGTTGTGTCGCAGCTTTCCCGAAGTGCATCAACGCTTTCGCAACACCCGTCCGGTTGGTCGCCTGCTGACCGATTGGGAAGAACGCGGCGGAATTCGTGCGAACGACAAATTGCGTGCTATTGTTGTACTGCTGGTCTGTTCCTGCGGCACTTTGTATGCAGGGAACCTGTCGCAGACGTTGGTCGTTCTGTTTTTGATCGTGATCGCCGTGGGACTAACGGTAATTTTACGTCTCCCGATGGTTCGTGATCCCGATGGTTCGTGATCTTGAGTGATGTGTGAATCTGAGTGATGTGTGCAACAAAGACGGGCAACTCGAAGGACATAGATTTTACAATGGATGCGTTCCTGGCACGACAGCCGATTCTGAATCGAGACCTGCAACTCCATGGCTATGAGCTGCTGTTCCGAAACGGAGCTGAGAACTATTTCAGGACCGTGGATGGTGACGTGGCGACT
This sequence comes from Planctomycetaceae bacterium, assembly GCA_020426105.1. Classification (GTDB taxonomy): domain Bacteria; phylum Planctomycetota; class Planctomycetia; order Planctomycetales; family Planctomycetaceae; genus SXXK01. The sequence goes on along the minus strand of JAGQQS010000592.1, from coordinate 7,934 downwards.
GCGAGCCTGATCAGCGATGCCGTCCACATCCACAGTCTTGAAAAGCTGACCGACGGCCACATGACGTTCATCAACTTTACTCGGAACGCGCTGGTTCAGGATCTTTACACGGTACTGCCTCAGGCCTCGACCGTCGTCGAAATACTCGAATCCGTCGCCATGGACGATGAACTGCTGGAAGCCTGTCGCCGCGTCAAGCGTCATGGTTACATTCTGGCTCTGGACGACTATGTTCTTGAAGCGCGATTTGACCCGCTGCTGTCGATGATAGATATTCTGAAGGTTGAGTTTCCGGCATTATCCGGGCAACAGCAGTGTTCTGTTGTGGAGTCGGCCAGGCAATATGGTTTCAAGCTCCTGGCTGAAAAGGTTGAAACTCCGGCGCAATATGATTCCGCCTGGAATCTGGGATACGACTATTTTCAGGGATACTTTTTCTGCAAGCCGCAGATGCTCAGTGCGCGGCGTCTGCCGGAATCCAACCTTCAGAGTCTGCGATTGCTGCAGCTTGTCAACGAATCAGAATTCGATATTGATAAAGTTGAGCACCTGATTCGAAGTGACATCTCACTTTCTTACAAACTGCTGCGTTATCTCAATTCACCCGTGTTTCGCCGACAGACGCCGGTGCAATCGGTGCGGCACGCCATTATCACGCTTGGCCAGGAGCCGCTGCGGAAATGGGTGTCTGTCATCGCCGTGCACGGAATTTCAAGCCAGAAACCGTCGGAGCTTATGAATACATGTCTGATTCGTGCTCGGTTCAGCGAGCGTCTGGGAGAAAAAGTTTTCGGGCCGGACCTGGCTTCTGAGTGCTTTATCGTCGGGATGTTTTCATTGCTGGATGCGATGCTGGACCAGCCGATGAAGGAGATCGTTCAGGAGTTGCGGCTCACGGAAGAAGTCCGGCGGGCTCTCGAAGGAGGCGAATCGCCGCTGAATCAGGTTTTGAACCTTTCCAGGGCGATGGAGATCGGAGACTGGACCACGATCAATCGTCTGGCCAGTTCACTGGGCGTCGATGACGCCGAGGCATGTCGCTTGTATTCCGAGAGTATCGAGTGGGCCGTTCAAATGCAGCCCCAGAGCAGCGATGCCATTTGAATGACGTGCCGGCAGGTTCGCGCGCTATAATTTTTGATGCGCGGCAGAATCCGTGAGCAATCCGATGCTCACTGTATCGATTTTTTTCAGAACCCATTGACACTCATGCGGGAAGCCTGTACTGTACTGGTTGACTAGTACACGCGAACAGGGGTGGGTCAAGCAGTGTCAGGTGAATCCGGGCAACGGAATTCCGATTTACGAACAGATTTGCCGTCAGGTTCGGTTCGCGGTGGCGAACGGGGGTCTGGTTGTTGGGGAGCATGTTCCGTCCGTGCGCGAATTGGCAACGCGACTGGCGGTGAATGCCAACACGGTTGCTCGCGCCTACCGGGATCTGCAGGCCCAGGGCGTTCTGGTTCCCATTCGAGGAACCGGCCTGGCAGTCGCTTTGAATGCCGTGAAGACCTGTCAGCAGAATCGTCTGGAGATGATTCGCGTGCGTCTCCGCTCTGTTCTGCTGGAGGCCATTCAAAATGGAGTTGCTGAAGACGAGATTCGCCGTTTGTTTGATACGGAATGGAAGTCACTGATCCTGAACTGCTCGCCTGATGGCTAATTGATTGTGTCACAGCTTTAAGAGTTTTGTCCGGAAAATTCATGTTCTCAGGAAACTCACCATGTCACCCGCCATTCAGATGACCGAAGTCGGCAAGCGTTTCGGAAAGACAATTGCGCTGGATCGTGTCTCGTTGTCAGTCCCGCGCGGGAGCGTGTGTGCGCTGCTGGGAGCGAATGGTGCGGGCAAGTCCACTGCGATTCGGATTCTGCTTGGGCTGGAGAGGCCGGATACCGGTTCGACGGAAGTGCTTGGCATGAGCAGCCGCACGCATTCGCTGGAGATTCGTCGGCGAGTCGGCTATGTGTCAGACCAGCCGCCGTTGTATGAGTGGATGACGGTGCAGGAGATTGGTTGGTTTGCATCCGCGTTCTATCCCACCGGTTATGAACAGTCATACCTGCAGCTGGTCAGAAAGTTCGACCTGCCCCTCGCCGGCAGAATTCGCAATCTGTCGAGAGGTATGCGCGCCAAGGTGGCATTGTCGCTGAGTATGGCTCATGAGCCGGAGTTGCTGATTCTGGACGAACCCACGTCGGGACTTGACCCATTGGTGCGGCGTGAATTCCTTGAAAGCATGGTGGATGTGGCCGTTCAGGGACGGACGGTACTCTTGAGCAGTCATCAGGTGAGTGAAGTCGAACGAGTGGCGGATATCGTCGTAGTTTTGCTGAACGGAAAGATTGCCTGTGTGGAACGGCTGGAAGATTTGAAGTCCGACACCGTCGAAGTGGCCTTTTGTCTGGCGGACGAAACAGTGATTCCTCCATCATTGCCGGGCACCGAACTGGCTCACGTTCAATCTTGCCATGAACACGTGTTTATGGTCCGCAATTCAGATCGCGCCGCCATCCGCAGCGTCTGTGAATCAGCCGGTGTTGCGGCGCTGCAGATTCGACAACCCAGTCTGGAAGATGTCCTGCTGGCGATGCTCCGCGAGTATCGTCGGTCGCCCGTGAAGGAACGTCTGGTGGTATCAGAGGGTCGGTGATCAATGTCGCTCAGGCGGTCAGTCTGAAGTGAGGAAATTCAAACGTCGCAACACTGTTACTCAGGAAATGATCACATGGCCTCTCCCACGCTGCACCTGATGTGGAAAGAATATCGCACGCTGCGTGCGCTGTGGCTGGCGGCGCTGGTGCTGGCGACTCTGTATTTCGTCGTGATCGTGTTAGCGTGGGGGGGCGATCACGCTGTTGAAGGGCTTATCGCTTCTATTATAGCGGCAAATCTGTTCACTTCATTGCTGTTTGCCGGCATTGCCATCTGCATGGTGTTCACTCTTGAGGCGGAAGACCGAACATCGTTGTTGTTGTTTCAGTTTGCGCCGACGTGGCGGCAGATGATGGCCGGAAAACTGACTACCGTGTTTGTGCTGGCCGTAGCGCTGCTGTTGGCAGCGTTTCTGGCCGATGGACTGGTGGCCGGACTGATGTCGCTCACGAATGCGATACAGATTCGCACGTGGATGACGGCGATTCCCTGGGACTGGGATTCGACAAAAGCCTGGAACGTGGCCGTCGTTTTTGCTGCTGTTGTGCTGCTCATCGCACAGACGGCCATGTGCTGTGCATTTCTGGTGCGGAAGGTCATCGGAGCAGTTCTTGCCACACTGTCCTTCCTCCTGTTCGTCGCCTATCCATTGGGCATTTCTGCTGCCGAAGGAATCGGGATGGTGGGGCTGAGTCTATTCGTCGTCACCACGTCCGCTTTGACAGGAATCCTGTCCGTCGCCTGGCACCGAGGCCTGCTGCCATACAGGATGCCGACCTGGGCTGCAGGGGAAATCACTCACGGCCACACAGAAAGCATTCCTCCGTCGTGGTCGCAAAGTGCACGGCACAGAATTGCAGTGACACCAAACCTGCACGGATGGATTTCGGCGGTCTCGCGGCAGCAGGAGTCCCGGTGGCGAATGGCAAGTGCCCTGTTGTGGAAGGAAGTTCGCAGTGGCTGGGTCTTCCTGCTGGTCTGTAGTCTCGTGGGCTGTTTTGTGATTGCCATGTCTCAGCTGTCCTCGCATCACGGCTTTCGCCTTATGCTCCTTTGCACTTTGGGCGGGTTGTATTGTCTGGAATGTGGTCTCAGAACATTTCGGTCAGAACGCTCAGATGGTTCGCTGCTGTTCTACGGTCATCGCGGCACTTCTCCATTTATGGTGTGGTGCGTGAAAGTTGGATTCTGGGTGACGGTTACTCTGGCTGGCCTGAATCTGGTAAAGCTGCTGGATGGCTATTTTCCGATAGTCGCTCATGAGTCAGACGGAAGTAGCTCTCCAAAACTGCCGGTAGGCGCAATTCCGTGGTTTCTGAACTGGATGCAGACGACTCAGGGCTGGCATGCTGACGCTGGTCCGAATTTCTTTCACGTGCGTTCCATTCCTCTGACGTTTATTCTGATTTGTTTTGTGTCTGGTCTGGTTTCCACCTGCTGGATCCGTCGGTCGGTGCTGTCGTTTGGCTTTGCACTCGGCCTGGCGACCTCACTTCTGATCGCGCTTGCGGGATGCATGAAGAACGATCTGCCGGTGCATCGACTGCAATGGCCACTGCTGCTGGCGTGGGTGGTGACAACGTTAGTGATGGCGAGATCGACTGTGGAACTTCGCCGTTCCTGGCAGCTGGATGTTGCCCGAATCTCTCTGCTGGTGATTCCGGCAGCATTGGCTTGGTGGGCGGCAGGGATCATTCGAATTAAGCAGGTGCCCGATTTCATAAGCCCCCGGAATCCCGTTGTGTTTGGGATTCCTGCAACTTCGTCGCCTTTGGTTCCGTGGCTGAAACAACTCAATGCCGCCAGTCCGGAACTCGCGAATGGTTCAGCACACCACAACTCAGAATCAATTCAGACGTCGGCGAATCCGTTGTCGTTCGAGTCTTTCGGGCACGATTACTTTCTGCAAATCAAGAGCGAATTCGATAAACTCCGGGCACTCCGCGACGACGAAATCCTCACTGGATTCAACCAAAGCTGGCGGAATCAGGTGACACGGTATGAGTGGCATTCTTACAGAATTGCAGAGACCGTGATTGATCGTTCTCGAGAACAATTTAAGGCGGGTCAGCATCAGGAGGCGGGGCGATGTCTTACGGACGGCATCCGCCTGATTCGCGTGCTGAATCAAGTGTCTGTCAGCTGGGGTGAATGGTCCGAAAACAACCACGGGGAATGCCGACTGCTCAGAGAGATTGCCCGATGGTCGGCAGAGGATGCGGTGTCAACGGGCGATCTTCGCGCGACGGCATCGCATTTACGAACGCTGACTCAGAAAGAACTTTCTCCGGTCGCGATGCTGAACAACCGCTACAACGTTTTGCTCCTGATACAGGCGAATCCGTCGATCGTCGATAGTAAAAATTTCGATTTCATCAAGTTCACGCAATGGAACCGATTGAGCTCTACTGAACAAGCTCGGCTGGTAAGAGTGTTCAGAATGATCACGGCGATGACACTGAATGAGTTTGCAGCCGGTACAGAGTCGATGTGGGGTGTGAACGACTCGAACGCTGTCCCCACGGAGACTCGGAAGTTACTTCAGCGCATTCTTCGCAGCACGACGGACTGCGGTCTGAATCTGGCTAAAGATCCTATGGTGCTTGGGGATCTCGAAAGCAGCGAACAGTCAAGTGTATTTCATACTCTCCGATCCACCACGACCCTTGAGCGCGCCACACTACTGATCCTTGAGCTTCAGTCGTATCGTCGCCGGTTTGCCGAATTCCCTCGGTCGCTGGACGTACTGATGTCCAGCGACTGGCTGGGGGAGGAAGAACCGCTTCCGGCCGATACCTTCGTCTCCGCAACTGGTGAGCGGTTCGGGTATTCCTCCGCCGGAGCAGGCTTTTCTGTGGCAATCCCAAACGACGACATCATTCGCGTCATTGCACCGAATCAGCCACTGCTCTGGTCTCGGAGTCACCCTGCGGCCATTGACTCAATGGCAAGGAAGAGCAAAGACCCTGCATTCTTTCTGGAATCAGGACACTCCAGCGTATTCGCCCCACAGACAGTGCCCAGTGGCTCCCTTCCATCGGCACAATGGACCACGAACAACTGGTCAAACACGATCAATTGGTTGCTGGCTGACACGAAAACCATCCATCTGGAATGGTAATGCCGGGATTAATTCAGAACTGCTGCTTTGACGACGTCTGTCAGGCAGTGCCCGTAAACTTAAAACGCACGTGGAATTCCATGGTTACTGACATTAGCTCTCACGGCCCCGCGTTGCCTGGCAGAATACCCAGCTTCAGACAGCTGGCGTGAATCGATGATCTGAAGACCCGATGCGTCGCCGCCTGGAAATCGTCCGGCTGTGCGAAGTAGATGTTAGGCACGTACTTCTGGGGATTGCGATCCACCAGCGGAAACCAGGTGCTCTGGATCTGTACCATCAGGCGATGCCCCTGTCGGAATCGATGCAGTACATCCAGCAGTTCGAGCCGAACAAGAGTTGGTTCACCGGGCACAAAGGGCTCGGGCTTTGCATAGTCGTTTCGATACCGTCCGCGAATGACCTCGCTGCGAATCAGCATCTGGTAACCGGCGAGCGGCGCTGATTCTGATAAGTCCGGATACACATCAATAACTTTGACGATCCAGTCGGAGTCAGTGCCGGTGGTGGATACCCAAAGATTTGCTTCGACCGGTCCGGCTACGACTGTATCGACTTCAAAGGCGTCCGTCTGATACGTCAGCACATCCGGTCGGCGCGACGCAAATCGCTGGTCATCGACCATGTATTCGTTGGTCATGCGAGGCGTGATCGTTTCTGTGTATGGGACCGGTTTGTGCGGGTCACTCACGAAAGCGTCACCGTTCTCCTCACCGTCTGCCGGAATTTCATCCTGCGGCGCCGTCCATGCGAGGCGTCCGTCTGCCTGCAGGAACAATTGCTTCATTTCGGTCATTTCCGGTGGCCAGTGATCGAACACGCGCCAGGTGTTTGAACCTGTTTCAAACACCGTCGCTTCAGCGAGTGGGGAGTAGTCCTTATCTTTGAGATGTTTTTCGAAGAAAGGAAATTCGATTTCCGCCTGATAGAACGCGGATGTCTTTGATCCAAAAGTGATGTGTCCCAGTTTATCGCCGTCGGCCGATGCCCAGCCACCGTGACGCCACGGGCCCACAACGAGGACGTTGTTCACCCCCGGGTTTTGCCGTTCGATTGCCTGATACGTCTTAAATGATCCGTACAGATCTTCTGCATCATACCAGCCCGCGACGGTCATCACCGCCGGCGCCACATTTTTCACGTGTGGCAGCAACGCTCGTTTTTGCCAGAATTCGTCACGGTCAGGATGCTGCATCATCTCGCGCAGGAAAGGGACTGTGCCTTTGAGATACATCTTGTCGATGTTTTCGAGCGAGCCCGCTTTCAGAAACATGCTGTAACCGTCGGATGCCGGATAGACGAAACGTTTTGCGGGTTCTGTCGTGGGTGCACCTGTTTCGGTTGAATTGCTGCTGAGCCAGCTGAATGCATGCGCCAGAAAAAATGCGCCATGGTGCAGGAAATCATCAAAGTACCAGTCCGCAATAGGGGCCTGCGGAGAGACAGCGATCAACGCCGGGTGAGCGTCGATCATGCCTGCTGCGGCATAGAATCCAGGATAAGAAATTCCATACATGCCGACTTTGCCGTTATGGTTCTGCACGTGTTTGAGCAGCCAGTCAATCGTGTCCCAGGCATCTGAGCTTTCATCCACGTCGGTGGTTTTTGTTTTGTCGGGTATATGCGGCGTTACCTGGATAAACTTTCCTTCGGACGCGAACTTACCCCGCACGTCCTGATTGACGAAGATATATCCGGATTTGACAAACAGTTCACCTGGTCCGAGCTTTGACGGATATTTGTCCTCACCATACGGTGCGATACTGTAGGGGGTACGTTTCAGGAGAATCGGATACGGACGTGTCGTGTCATTCGGGACGAATACTGAAGTCATAAGCCTGACGCCATCCCGCATGGGCACCATGTATTCGTGTTTGGTGTAGTGCAGTCGGATGTAGTTCTCAGGTTGGTGAGAGTCCTGCGCCTGGGTGCGAAAGGTGCCCGCAATCACGGCCAGGAAAAAGGCCGATAAGAAAGCTGAGTGTGCAAAAAGTCTCATATTGCCGGGGCTCCGCGAAACAGGTTCGTGATAAACGTGAAGTCGCGCAGCGTGACGAATTTCATTCGATTCGCCAAGTATCATGCTGCCGATTGTCGAACCACCAAAAAAACGTCGCCGTCGCGCTCCGCCGAGACGAGCCTTCAACGGACAAACAT